>CAIZGT010000116.1 GCA_903932545.1 uncultured Rhodospirillales bacterium | reverse complement strand
GCTGCATAGCTACCGCACCCTCTTCGCCACGCTCCCGCAATCGCTGCAATCCAAAATAACCGCCGCCTGGGGTGAGCCTCCCGCTGACATCGCCATCCAAATCGCCCAATTCGACAACATCGCCATCTGCGTCGAGCCGGATCGCGGCTCCTCACTTGACCGCAAGGCGAGTTATCACGACCCCGATCTGCCACCGTCGCACGCCTATGTCGGCTTCCATCTGTGGCGACGCCATGTGTTTGACCCGGATGCGCTGATCCATCTCGGCGCGCATGGTGCGTTGGAGTGGTTGCCCGGCAAGTCAGCCGCATTGTCCGATGAGTGCTTCCCCGCCGCTTTGCTCGGCGAAACGCCGGTGATCTACCCCTATATCGTCAACAACCCCGGCGAGGCCGCCGCCGCGCGCCGGCGCTTGGGTGCGGTGACGATCGGCCATCTCACGCCGCCCTTGCGCCGCGCCGGATTGTCTGGTCCTGCCAGCGAGTTGGAACGGTTGATCGACGAATATGCCGCCGCTGATGGCCTCGATGCCCGCCGCGCCACGCTGTTGCGCACTGAGATCCTGCAACGCGCCGCTGAAACCGGCTTGTTCGCCGAAGCGGGCGCCGACCCCGAGGATGACACCGCCGCACTCGCCACGCTCGACGCCTATCTTTGCGACGTGAAAGACATGCAAATCGGCGACGGCCTGCACATCTACGCCCAGCCCCCCGCCGGGCGCGCGGCATTGCTGGACCGACTGTATGAGACCAATCCCACCGCGGCACCTGGCGATATCGCAGCCCGTCTAGATGCCTCTGCCGAAGCAGAAGCCGCATCATTGATCGCAGCGCTCGATGGCCGCTTTATCAAGCCCGGCCCCGCCGGTGCGCCAAGCCGAGGCCGGGCCGATGTATTGCCAACCGGGCGAACCCTCACCCCCACCGACCCCCGCGCAATGCCCACGCGCGCCGCACTCAGTCTCGCTGAGAAAAGTGCCGCTTTGCTGCTCCGCCGCCATTTGCAAGATCAAGGCGAGCACCTCACCCGCCTCGTGCTCGATGTCTGGGGCAGTGCCAGCCTGCGCACCGGCGGTGAGGATATCGCCCTCGCCTTGCTGCTGCTGGGCGTCAAGCCGCTCTGGGATGACGGCTCGCACCGCGTCTGTGGCTTTGAAATCATCCCGCTCGCGCTGCTGGACCGTCCGCGTGTGGACGTAACCTTGCGCGTCTCCGGCCTGTTCCGCGACACGTTTGCCGCGCAGATCACTTTGTTCGACGCCGCTATCCGCGCCGTGGCCGCGCGCGATGAAGCGCCGGAGTGGAATCCGCTGGCGGGCCTCGTCGGGCGCAGCGACACCGCCCGCGTGTTCGGCGCGGCTCCCGGCGTGTTCGGCACCGGGCTTGAGGAGCAACTCACCCGCCTCGCCTTCACCGATCAAGCCGAACTTGGCGCGGCATGGTTGGCCGGATCGTCGGTGGCATATGGCGCGGACAGCGAAGGCACCGCGCTTCCCGAGCGTTTCGCTGGCCTGATCGCGGCGGCACAAGCCTTCGTGCATCATCAAGATCATGACGAGGCGGATGTGCTAAGCCCCACCAACGCGTCTCATGAGGGCGGCTTCGCGGCCGCCGCCGCATCTGTGGGTGCTGAACCCGTGCTCTATCGCGCCGACACCGCCCGGCCCGACGCGCCAAGGCTCGCAACTCTCGCTGAAGATTTGGCGCGCGTGGTGCGCGGGCGGGCGGCCAATCCGGCCTGGATCGCGGGCCAGATGCGCCACGGCTATCGCGGGGCGGCAGAGATAGCCCGCGCCGTGCAAGGTTTGACCGGATTCGCCGCCACCGTGCCGTTTCGCTTGGATCGGCAATTTGATCTGCTGTTTGACGCCACGCTGGGCGATGAAGCGGTGTGCGCCTTTCTCCTCACCGCCAATCCCGCCGCGCATGGCGACATCGCGCATCGCTTCGAGCAGGCCCGCGCGCGTGGTTGGTGGCGCCCGTTGCGGAATTCCACCCCATGAATATGCGTCGCGGCTGGTGCCCTTCCTTGTTCACACCAATGCCGTCTGGAGACGGTTTGTTGCTACGTCTCAAACCCCGCCTCGGCGTGCTCACCGCGCAGGCGGCGCATGCGGTGGCCGATGCAGCGGTGCGGCTGGGCAACGGCAAGCTGGCGTTGACCAATCGCGCCAATCTGCAATTGCGCGGGTTCACTGCTGAAAGTGCCTCCGCATTCGCCGCTATCGCCGTCGATCTCGGCCTCGCCCATCCCAACCCAGCCGCTGAGTTGCGGCGCAACGTGCTGGTCTCGCCGTTGATCGGGCTAGACCCCGCGCTCGACCCCGCAACATTCGACATTGCTCGGATGTTGGATGACATGCTCGCGCGCCGCGACGAGTTGGCACCTTTGCCCGGCAAGTTCGGGCTGGTGGTTGATGGTGGCGGCGCGCTGCCGGTGGATGGCGCACCCTATGACGTCCTGCTGCAGCCGCATGGTGGCTCGGTGACGATCAGCCTTGATGGCAGCACCAGATCTGCCGATGTCGCGCTGGCAGAATTGCGCCGCTTCTTGCTGCAATTGTTGCGCGCCTTCATCGCCGATGGCCCGCATCGCCGCATGTGCGATGCCGATGCGGCGACAATCTTCACCAACGCGGGGTTGGCCTGCAACACGCAACGCCTTGCCCGACAGGCACGCTCGCCGATTGGCAAAGTGCCGGGCGGGTTCGGCATCGGCGTTCGATACGGCATGTTCGACGCAGCACAACTGCACCGCCTCGCCGATCTTGCCACGCAACACGGTGACGGCACATTGCGGCTCACGCCGTGGCGGGCGCTGATCGTGCCGGGCGTGCAGGACGTGGCCCGCCATGCCGACCGGATCACCGATCCCACCGACCCAAGCCTGCGCATCGAAGTCTGCCCTGGCGCGCCATCATGCGTGTCCGCAACCGTCGATACGCTCGCCGCCGCAGACGAACTCGCAGCCCACGCGGATTGGAGCGGCACCCTCCACGTCTCGGGCTGCGCCAAAGGCTGCGCGCATCCTGGACCCACGGCGCTGACGCTGGTGGGGGAAGACGGGCAATGGAACATCATTCGTGATGGCAATGCCAGCGCTCCCCCCTTGTTACGCGGCTGCACGATTGGCAGCATCATCGAAATGGCACAAAGACCCTGATGACCGACAGACTCGACTATATCCGCGACGGCGCAGCGATTTACGCACAATCCTTCGCCACTATCCGGGCTGAGACCGATCTCTCCCGCTTCACCGAGGCCGAGGCGCGCGTGGCCGTGCGCGTGGTTCATGCCAGTGGCATGGTGGAGATTGCGCGCGACCTGATCTTCTCGCCCGGTTTCGCCATCGCCGCGCAGGCCGCCTTAAGGGCCGGAAAACCCATTCTGTGTGACGCACAAATGGTTGCCCACGGCATCACCCGCGGCCGCCTGCCCGCGAGCAATCAGGTGATTTGCACGCTGTCTGACCCAGAAGTCCCCACACTCGCCCAGCGCATCGGCAACACGCGCTCGGCGGCGGCGATGGAGTTATGGGGTGATCGGCTGGATGGCGCTGTGGTCGCCATCGGCAACGCCCCCACCGCGTTGTTCCATCTATTCGAACTAATCGCCGCCGGCGCGCCGCGTCCGGCGGCGGTGATTGGCTTGCCGGTGGGCTTTGTCGGTGCGGCTGAGTCGAAAGCAGCGTTGATGCAGACCAATCTGCCGTTCCTCACCCTACCCGGACGCAGAGGCGGCTCTGCGATGGCGGTCGCCGCAGTGAACGCACTGGCGAGTGTGGTCGAATGACCCAACCGAACGCGACCGGCACGCTCTTCGTCACCGGCGTCGGCCCGGGCGATCCAGAGTTGATGACGCTGAAATCCGTGCGTGTGATCCAGCAATCGGCGGTGGTGGCCAGCTTCTGCAAACGCGGACGCCCCGGCCATGCGCGCTCGATTGCACTGGCGCATGTCGGCTCAAACGGGAGCGGGCAGAGCCGCGAAATCCGGTTCGAATATCCGTTCACCGTCGAGGTGGACGTGGGCAACCCGCGCTACCTCGCCGAGATGGGCAATTTCTACGAAGCCTGCGCCGCCGAACTCGCCGCCTGCCTCGCGCAGGGCGACGATGTGGCTTTGCTGTGCGAGGGGGATCCGTTCTTCTACGGCTCGGCAATGTATCTCTTCGACCGTCTGCGCAGCGAATTCCGCACCGAGATCATTCCCGGCATCACCGGCATGAGCGGCGCATGGTCACGCGCCGCAAGCCCGATGGTGCATGGCGATGATGTGCTAACCGTGCTGCCCGGCACGCTGCCAGAGGACGAATTGGTGGCGCGGCTGCAAACCAGCGAAGCCTGCGTGATTATGAAACTCGGCCGCAATCTGCCAAAAATCCGCGCCGCTCTGGCACGTGCCGGCGTGGCCGAGCGCGCAATTTACGTCGAGCGCGGCACCATGGCCGAGGAGATCATTGTGCCCATCGTAGCACTTGACCGCTCACCCGCACCGTATTTCGCCTTGGTGCTGGTGCCAGGCAGGCAGGGCGCGCGATGACAGGTTGGCTGCGCATTGTGGGGCTTGGGCCGGGGGCGGACGCAATGCGCACGCATGAAGTCAGTGCGGCACTGGCTGCGGCGAGCGATCTGGTCGGCTATGCCCCCTATCTCGCGCGCATCGCCACACTGCCGGGCCAGACCGCGCATGGCTCAGACAATCGGGTGGAGCTCGACCGCGCGCGCCACGCCTTGGCGCTCGCCAGCGCCGGCCATCGGGTGGCGGTGGTGTCGGGTGGTGATCCAGGCGTGTTCGCGATGGCGAGCGCGGTGTTTGAGGCGGTGGAGCATGGCGAGCCCGCTTGGCGCGATCTGGACATCACCGTGCTACCCGGCGTGTCAGCGATGTTCGCCGCGGCAGCACGGCTCGGCGCGCCGCTTGGGCATGATTTCTGCGCGATCTCATTGTCAGACAATCTCAAACCCTGGAGCCTGATCCGCACGCGACTGCTGGCGGTCGCGTCAGCTGGTTTCGTCATCGCGCTCTACAACGCCCGCTCCAAGGCGCGCCCCGATCAGTTGCAGGCGGCGTTCACTGTGCTGGCGGAGGCGCTGCCCGGCTCGGTGCCGGTGATGTTTGCCCGCGCAATCGGCGGCGACGGCGAGAAAATCACGCTCACCACGCTCGCCGAAGCAGACGCCGGACTGGCGGATATGCGCACGCTGGTGATGATCGGCACCACCGAAACGCGGATGATCACCCGGTCTGATTCGCGTCCTTTCGTCTATGCGCCGCGCTCGGTGGAGGCAATCTGATGCAGCCAAGCGAGCGCGGATTGTGCATCCTCAGCGGTCACACGCCAATTCGGGCGGGCGGGGCGCTCCACCATCACCACCGCAATGCCGAGTTGGCGCGCGGCGATCAGCTTGGCCTCCGTGGCTTTGCCGCCGGAGTTCTTGGTCACAATCACCGCAATTTGCTGCGCGCGCAGCAAGGCGATTTCGTCACCCAGAACAAACGGCCCGCGCAATGGCAGGCTGATCGCGTCCGGCGGCAACGTCTCGGGTGCAGGCGGGTCAACACTGCGGACCACATAGGCGTGTTGCGGTGCTGCAAGGAAGGCAGCGAGGTCTTTCTGCCCGATGGTGAGCAGCACCCGTTTGCGCTCCAAGCCCAATGCCAGCGCAGCGGCCGACATGCTTGGCACCATGGTCCAAGCGTCACCGCTGCCCATTTTCCACGCCGGTCGGTCGATGGCCAGGAACGCAACCCCGCTCAACCGCGCGGCTTCGATGGCGTTGTGCTTCATCTTGGCGGCAAACGGGTGGGTGGCATCAATCAGCGCGTTATATCCACCGGCCGTGAGGAACCGCGCCAGCCCCTCTGCACCGCCGAACCCGCCCACGCGCCAAGGTGTGGGGGCTGGGCGTGGCGCACGTGTGGCACCGGCATAGGAGAGCAACGTCTCAAAACGTTGGTCCTTCGACAGCGCCAGCGACAACGCCGTGGCCTCAGTGGTGCCGCCCAGGATCAAAACCCGCATATTGTTGCCTCCATCAGCATCGCCCTCGCATGACCAGCCCATTCCTGTCCATCATCGGCATCGGCGAAGACGGTATTGACGGTCTGAACCCGCAAGCCCGCGCCTGCATCAGCGCGGCCTCGTTGGTGATCGGTGGCGCGCGCCACCTTGCGTTGGCGCGACCGTTGATCACCGCCGAGGCCCAGATCTGGCCCGCCAAATTGCGCGATGCGGTACCGCGCATTTTGGCACATCGGCCAAACAAAGTGGCGATTTTGGCGTCGGGAGACCCGTTCTACAACGGCGTCGGCTCCCTGCTGGCGGACAGTTTCGCGCGTGAGGAGTGGCATTGTATTCCCCATGTCTCCTCCGTCGCCCTCGCCTGTGCTCGCCTCGGCTGGCCAGGACAGCACATTCCAGTGGTCTCACTGGTCGGTCATCCGATTGAGCGTTTGGCCCGCATGTTGTTCGCAGGCGCTAGGCTGCTGGTGCTGAGCACCGATGAGACCACGCCGGGCAAAGTGGCCGCCTATCTCGCACAGAAGGGCTACGGCACCAGCCGCATCACCGTGCTCGAAGCCCTCGGCGGGCCAGACGAGCGCATCCGCACCAGCACCGTTGCCGGTTTTGATATGGCCGAGCCTAACCGGCTGAATATTTTGGCGCTGGAATTGGATGGTACATCGCGCGCCGCCCTGGTGCCGGGCCGGGCCGACGATCACTTCGCGCATGATGGCCAAATCACCAAGCATGATATTCGCGCGCTCACCCTCGCAGCCCTTGCACCTCATCCGGGGGCATTGCTGTGGGATGTTGGCACCGGCTCAGGTTCGATTGGCATTGAGTGGCTGCTCACCCACCCACGCAATCAGGCCATCGCGATTGACCGCCATGCCGAGCGGCTTGCGCAAGCGGGGGAGAATGCGCGCAATCTTGGGGCGCCGGAGATCAAACTCGTCCACGGCGAGGCACCGGCCGTTCTGGCCGATCTGCCAACCCCAGATGCTATCTTTCTCGGCGGCGGCGCGCATCGGCCTGGCATGATTGAGGCCGCCTGCACCGCTTTGCGCTCAGGTGGGCGGTTGGTGGCCAATGCCATCGCGTTGGAGACCGAATCCGCCCTCAGCGCCGCCTTCTTACGCCAAGGCGGCACACTCAGCCGGATTGGAATTTCGCGCATCGATCAGGTGGGTCAGATGGCCGCCTATCGTCCGGCGATGGCGGTGACTCAATATGTCTGGATCAAGCCATGATCATCGCAGGCTTCGGCAGCCGATCCGGCGTATC
>CAIZGT010000115.1 GCA_903932545.1 uncultured Rhodospirillales bacterium | reverse complement strand
GCGGCCACCACCTGATCGAATTTCTGCGCCACAGCGTAATCACCCAGCTCCTTGCCGTTGTTCAGCGCGAGCACCTGATCGAACATCGGCATCGCAGTCTTACAGAACTGATCGCCATAATATTGGCCGGCTTCAGAGGTTTGGTTGATCTGCGCAGTTTCGTATTGATCTTGGTTGGACACACCCTTGCTGCCATAAGCGCGCTTGAAGAATGCGCCGAGCGTATCGTTGTTGCTGCCCACGTCTTTCTTGAACTTGGCGGTGAAGGCGTTGAATTGCGGGCGGGCGTCGCAGGTTAGTTCCGTGACGGATAATTGCATGCGCAACGCGGCCATCGCGAACGCAACTTTTTCAGCGGGCTTGGCGCAGATCGGCGCATGTGTTGGGGCGGGGAATACCGGCTTGGGCCGCGGGGTGTAAATCACCTGCGGAGCCGGCGGCGGCGGCGGATTCGAGCAGGCGGCCAAGGAGGCGAGAAGGATAGCCGGAATGATCAGGCGCATAACAATCTCCGTATGCTGAAAACGCAATCTGCAGCCTTGTAGCCACCCACATGAAGCGCCGGAACCCCAGTTCTGCGGATGCCTGAAAGTTTGGTCCTGTATTTGCACAGTGATGGGCAGCGGATGTGTCGTGTGGATCGCAAGAGGGGTTGCAATCCATGCGCGCCTGATATGCTGTAGCCTTGCCTGCCCCCTAGCCATCCCGCGTGGCGCGATCCGAGGACGATTCTGGTTCCAATGTCTGTCATTTCCGCCCCCCCACTCTCCGATCCGTTTCAATCCTATGATCCGGGACAGTATTTCTGCGAATTGCTCCGAGATCGCGCGGGGGATGGCGGGGCAGGGGCGATCGTGCGCGGTCGCATTGCAGCCATTGGCCTGGATGCCCTGCGCGCCCGTGCGGCAGCGGCGGAGAATGATCTGATCAATCTCGGCATCACCTTCACCATCTATTCTGAAAGCGCGGCGATTGATCGAATCCTACCGTTCGATTGCATCCCGCGCATCCTTACTGCGGGCGAATGGGATGAGATTGAACGTGGGGTGAAGCAGCGCGTGAAAGCATTGAACCTGTTCCTGCACGACATCTATCACGACCGTCACATCACCAATGACGGCGTGGTGCCGGCGGATCTGGTTTATAGCAACGCGAACTACCGACCGGAAATGGAGCATTTTCCGGTTCGTTTCGGTACCTATGTCCATATCTGCGGCACCGATATTGTTCGGGATGAGGCGGGCAAGTTTCTGGTTCTGGAAGACAACGCGCGCACGCCATCGGGCGTGTCATACGTCATCGAGAATCGCCATCTGATGAGCCGCGCCTTCCCCGACCTGCTGGCAGGCATGAAGCTGCGTCCGGTGGACGATTACGGCCGCCGCCTGCTGGGTGCGATGATCGACATAGCCCCGGAAGGTGTGGACGACCCGCAAGTGGTGCTGCTCAGCCCCGGCATCTACAATTCCGCCTATTTCGAGCACGTGTTTCTGGCGCGTGAAATGGGAGTGCCTTTGGTGGAAGGTGCGGACCTGACGGTGGAGAAAGACCGTGTGTATATGCGCACCACTTCCGGGCTACGTGCAGTTCACACCATCTATCGCCGCATCAGCGACGAATTTCTCGATCCCACCGTCTTCAAGCCTGATTCTATGCTGGGTGTGCCCGGCCTGATCGGTGCGTGGCGCAAGGGTAACGTGACACTCGCCAACGCTGTCGGCACTGGCGTTGCCGATGACAAGGCGATCTACGCCTACATGCCGCGCATCATCAAATATTATCTCGGCGAAGAAGCGATCCTAGCCAACGTGCAGACCAATATCTGTCGCGAGAAGGAGGGGCTGGATTACACGCTGGCCAATATCAACAATCTGGTGCTCAAGCCGGTTGGTGAATCAGGCGGCTACGGCATCACCATCGGTCCGCGTGCCTCGAAGGAAGAGATCGACGTGGCCCGCGCCTCGCTGCTGGCTGATCCGTCGAACTGGATCAGCCAGCCGGTGATCTCACTCTCCGTCGCCCCCACGCTCACCGACGAAGGGATCCAGCCGCGCCATCTCGATCTACGGCCTTTTGCCGTGACCGGCAAAGACACCTGGGTGCTGCCGGGCGGTCTGTCGCGCGTGGCGATGAAGAAGGGGTCGCTGGTGGTGAACTCCTCGCAGGGCGGTGGTTCCAAAGATACTTGGGTGCTGGTTGACGACGGGCCATCAACACAGGCTCAATCGATGGGCGGCATGACCCAATCGCAAACCTTTGGTGGGGAGCAAAAGCAATGAGCCGTAGCCCCGCACTTCTTGCCCGCTATGCCGAGGGCTTGTTCTGGATGGCGCGATATTTGGAACGCATCGAGAACCTCGCCCGGCTGGTTGATGTCACGCAAACTTTTGAAAGCCCGGGCCACGAAGCCGAATCCTGGCTGGCAATGGTGCGTATCAACGCCGATGAGGAGGGCTTTGCCAAAAGCGGCCTGGCGCTCACCGCCGACAACGTAAAGCGTTTCTATCTGCTGGACCGCGACAATTCGACCTCCATCCCGGCCTCACTCGAACTCGCCCGCACCAATGCCCGCACGCTGCGCCCGCTGATCTCAACCGAGATGTGGATGCAGATGAACGTGTTTCACCGAGACATGCTGGCCCTGACGGAAGATGACCTGCAAGGTGACCAGCTCTCGCGCGTTTGCAGCCGTATCAAGGAGGGTGTGCAGGCGCATACCGGCATCACTGAGGGGACATTCTTTCGTGATCAGGGCTGGGATTTCTACCAGCTTGGCCGCCTGATCGAGCGCGCTGATCAAACCACACGCCTGCTGGACATTCGCTATCATCTGCTGGTGCCGGGCGGGTCGGAGGAGCGCAAGGCGGTCGAACTCACACAATGGGGCGGCGTGCTGCGGGCGGCGGCCGGTTATCATGCTTTCCGCCGGGTGGCACCGGCAGGTTTTACGCCGACGGATGTGGTGAGCTTCCTGCTGCATGATGGCTCGTTCCCGCGTTCGGTGGCGGTTTGCGTGCAGCAGATGGAGTGGCATTTGTCCAACCTGCGCAGCCGCTACGGCTTGCGCGGCACGGTGGCGGCGTTGGAGCGGGTGGAGGAGTTGCGAGCCGGGCTTATAGGCCGTCCGGTGGAGAGCATCCTCAATGACGGGCTGCATCTGTTCCTTGATGGTGTGCAGCGTGATTTGATCCTGCTGGCGGCTGAGATTGGCACCGCGTTCTTCCGCGATTGGCGGCCGCTCGCGGCTGCCTAACGGCTTGCATGACGCACGTTCTTGGTGTGTTGGTGGGGCCATCACACCAAAGGATGCGCGCTGTTGAATCGGGCCTTGTCGCTCTACCTCGATCTGTTGCGCTTCAGTGCAGCGATGATGGTGTTCCTCGGCCACATCGCCGGCGCGCGCTTCACCGGCGGGCTGTTCTGGCAGTTGATCAATTTCAAGGCTGAGGCGGTTACGCTGTTTTTCGTGATGTCGGGTTTCGTGATTGCCCATGTCACGGCCACGCGCGAGTCCAACGCCGCAGATTACGCGATCGCCCGCGCCGCGCGGATAGCATCCGTCGCGCTGCCTGCTTTGCTGCTCACGTTTGCGCTAGACCAGATCGGACTGCAAATTCGGCCAGAATTGTATTCCGCTGCATGGGGCTATGTGGCGACTGACCAAGTTGGTCAATTTCTCGCCGGGCTCACCTTTACCAACCAATTGTGGTTTCGCAGCATCCCAGTCGGATCAGACCTGCCTTACTGGTCGCTGGGATTTGAGGTTTGGTATTACGGGCTGTTCGGTGTTTTGGTCTTCGCGCGCGGCTGGCGACGTTGGATTGGTACAGCCTTGGTGCTGGCGGTGATTGGGCCTAAAATTGCTGTGCTGTTCCCAGTTTGGCTGATGGGGCTGGCCGCTTATCACCTCTGCACTCGCCATCGCCTAAATCAAAAGCTGGGGCTGGTGTTATTTGGCGCGGATGTGGCGCTATGGGTGGCCTATGAAACCGCCCGTGCAGATGGCACGTTGCCCAATTTCTTTCCGTTCCAAGCGAGCCTCGATCTGGTTACCAGCTACGCCGTAGCCTTGCTGTTCTGTGGCCACCTCGTCGCCGTGGCGGCATGCGCTGAATGGTTGGAGAACTGGCTGAACCACTTCGCTCGCCCGATAAGATGGCTCGCTGGGATGACGTTCTCGCTGTATCTCGTCCATCTCCCGCTGGCGCAGCTTCTGGCGACGCTGAACCCCTGGCCGCCTGAATCGTGGCTGGGCCGGATCGGCATTATCGCCACCACTTTTCTCAGCGTGGCGGTATTTGCCGAGGTGAGCGAACGCCGCAAAGGGCCGTGGCGGCGCATGTTTGCCGGGTTGATCCATCGAACCGTGCCGCAGAGTGCTCGTATTCCCTGATGTTTGCTGTAGGGTTGCGCCAAAGAGCAAAAAACGGAGGAAATGATGGACCTTCAACAGCACACCAATTCCGCCCCAACATTCCGCCGCCACGCCGCTTCAATGGGCGCAGATGTGCTGGGGATCGATCTCGCACACAGCCTAACGACAGATGCCGCCGCCTTGATGCTCGGCGCTCTGGCCACCTATGGTGCGCTGCGCTTCCCCGCACAAACCATCACTCCCGCCGAACTCAAAGCCTTCGCAGCCCATTTCGGCTCGCTCGAAATTAATGTCGCTGGCGCCTATCAGGAGCCCGGCCATCCTGAGGTGATGATTCTGTCCAATATGGTGGACGGTGGCAAACCAGTCGGGTTATCTGACGCCGGGCAAGATTGGCACACCGATATGTCGTATTCCGCCGAGATCGCGTTTGCCAATGTGCTCTACGGTCTCGTCATCCCGCATCGTGATGGCGTGGCGCTTGGCAGCACGGAGTTCGCCGATATGCAATCGGCTTATGACGATCTGTCCGATGCGGTGAAGGTAAAGCTCGATACCGCCACAGCGACGCATGATTTCAACAAGTTTTGGGAGGCGATGCGCAGCCGCCCCGGCTCCACCCGCGCGCCGCTCAGCCCGGAGCAGCGCGGCAAGAAGCCGCCGGTTTCGCAGAAGATGGTGTTGCGCCACCCCATCACTGGGCGGCGCATCCTTTACGCCAATCCCGGCTACACGATGCATATTGACGGTTGGGACCGCGCGGAGAGTGACGCGATGCTGGAATTTCTGTTCGCCCATCAACTCGCGCCGAAATACCGCTTCACCCATCGTTGGACGGTGGGGGACGTGTTGATTTGGGATGATCTCTCCACCCTGCACAATGCGATTCCAGACTATCTCCCGCATGAGCACCGCTTGATCAAACGCTGTCAGGTGATGGCGGATCGCGTGTTCGACGCTGGCTTCGCCGCTGCTGCGCGCTTCGATTTCGTGGAAGTTTGAGATGCGCCTCGCGCGGTTGCGACTGGACGGTGCGGTGCGCCCAGCCATTGAAGTCTCCGGCACTTGGCGCGACGCCTCCGCTTTGGTGGCGGATTGGGCGGCGGAGGCGCTGGACCCCGCGATGCTGGCAGCCCTTGCCACGCATGATCTGGCAGGCCTGCCACCACTCAGCAGCACCGATTTCGCGCCGCCGATTGCTGGTATCGGCAAGATCATCGGCGTGGGGTTGAACTATCGCGCCCATGCTGCCGAGTGTGACTTGGCGTTGCCATCCGAGCCCACGCTGTTTCTCAAGCCGGTTTCAGCTCTCGCCGATCCGACGGCGCCAACCATGATGCCGCGCGGTGGCACGAGCTTGGATTGGGAGGTGGAGCTTGGCGTGGTGATCGGCCGCCACGGTGCCTATATCGCCGAGGCGGATGCGCTCTCGTATGTAGCGGGATATGTGCTCGGCATTGATTTTTCAGAGCGGGATTTTCAGTTCCGCAGAGGCGGGCAGGGCTTTAAGGGCAAATCTTCCGACAGCTTCGCCCCGCTCGGCCCGGTTCTGGTCACCAAAAGCAGCGTCAGTGATCCGCAGGATATTCGCCTGCGCCTGTCGGTGAATGGTTCGCCGCGCCAGGATGGCAGCACGGCGGACATGATCTTCACTGTCGCGCGGCTGGTGGCCGAGATCAGCCAGTTTATGAGCCTGCATCCGGGCGACGTGATCCTGACCGGCACGCCTGCGGGCGTGGGAATGGGGCAGAAGCCGCCGACTTATCTCGCGTTGGGAGATGTGGTGGAAGCGGATGGCGGGTTATTGGGCGTTCAGCGGCATTGGGTGGTTTAACTCCCCGCTAATTCCGCCACTTCGGGGAAGAACATATCCGACCAAATTTTCGGCGCCTGCTTCACGCTTCCTGCATCATGCATGAAGCTTGCGTAGTTCACCGTTCCTTGCGGTGTCATGGTCCAGCTTACTTGCGGGGCAGAGATCACCTCGGTGACAAAATCAAGCGGCAGTTTGGAGTGTGTATCGCCCAACCACAACGAAGCCGCCGCGCGCTTATCGGCGTTCACCATCTCGGTCGCCTCGCGCAGCGCCGCCAGCAAGGCGCGGTAAAGCACCGGGTTGTCGTTGCGAAACCGTGCTTTTGCCCAGGCCAGCGTGAAGGAATGCGGCCCGGCGACATCAAACGAGTTGAGCAGCGTGTGGATGCCGTCTTTCTGCAATTGCTGCGCCTGATAAGGCGGCACTGAGAAGGCACAGTCCACCTCACTGTTGCCGCTCAACAGTGCAATCGTGGCATCTGGCGGGGACATCGCAACCGTAAGATCATCGAACTTGGTGTAGTTCTCGCGCCCGAATAACTTGGCCGTTGCCATCTGTAACGTGACGGCCTGGATCGACACCTTCACTGACGGCACGGCAATCCGATGACCTGCGCCAAGATCGGCAATGGTTCTCAGCGCCGCACTGCGTGTGTTCAGCAGGCAAGGTTGCGACGACAGGGCCGCGACACCGCGCACTTCTTGTGACGTGCCAATGGTGCGCGCCCAAAACGTCACCAAGCCTGGAATTCCGCCTGAGACTATGTCAACGCTGTCAGACAGCAGCGCGGTGTTCATCGCGTCTGGCCCGTTAAAGGTGACCCATGTCACGTTCACGTCTGGCAAGCCCATTGCGGCGGCGTGCTTTTCCAGCAGCTTGTGATGTTCCATCACGTTGAACTGCAAATACCCCATCGAAAACTGTCGCGCGAACCGGATTTCCGGCACGGCCGCGCAAGCAGGGCGGATGGCGGCAAGCGCGAGAGGGGCGGCGAGCAGGGCGCGACGTTTCAGCATGTTGGTTTCCCCTAAGGACAAATATAGGCCCCAGCCGGTCCCTTGAAGCAGCCGACTGATTCAGGGAACAGCAATTTGGGCAGCGCCAACGTTACGTCTGGCACGAAGATGCACACCGCGATGGTGAAGAAGAAAATCGCGTAAATCGGCACCGAGGCACGCAATGCCTTGGCGAAACTCACATCAACAAACTTCGACGCCATCAGCAGCGCGAGCCCGTAAGGCGGGGTAATCAACCCGAAGGCAAGCGTGACGATCAGCACCACGCCCATATGCACCGGCTTGATATCGCCGGCATCGATCAACTGTGTAACCACCGGCATGAAGATGATAATCGCCGGGATCGGCTCGATGAAGTCGCCCACGATGGTGAACACCACCACCAGGGCGAACATGATCGCGTAAGGATCGGTTCCGGCCACGTGCTCAATCCAGCCCGCCACCACAATCGGCCCGCGCAGATAGGCCAGCAGCCAGCCGAAATCCGAAGCGGCGGCGATGGTGATTAGTGGCAGCGAGAACACCAGTCCTGCAGTGATGAAGTCGCGCCACATCAGTTTGAAGTGGGTCGGCCGCAAAATCGGGATAACGATGGCGATGATATAGACAATGGCGATCACGCCCGCCTCGGTGGGCGTGAAGAAGCCGGAGAGGATGCCGCCGAGTAGGATCAGCGGGATCATCAGCGGCAGCGACGCCTTGCTGAACGCGCGGCCCAGCGTGCCGAGGCTGGCGCGGGGGCGGCGGAAGCCAACCGGGCCGAAGAAATAGCAATAGATCATCAGGCCGATGCCGATCATCAGCCCCGGCACGATGCCACCGAGGAACAGACCGGCGATGGAGACATTGCCCACCGCGCCATACACCACCGCCATGATCGACGGCGGCACGAGGGCTGCGATGGTGGAGGCAGCGGCGATCAGGCTTGCCACAAATTCGGGCGAATACCCCTCTGCCGCCATTGGCTTCGCCATCGTGCGGGTGAGCACCGCCACGTCTGCCGAGGATGAGCCGGACATGC
>CAIZGT010000114.1 GCA_903932545.1 uncultured Rhodospirillales bacterium | reverse complement strand
TGTTCATCGTCAACGCTGCGACGCCGACATTGGTGCGGTCGATGAAGTTGATGATGTATGCCAAAACCAGCAGCGGCATGATCCGCCATGCGATCCGAGTGAACACGGTGATTTCGGCTTCACTCAGTTCCTTGGGCAATGCCGTTGTTGCTGACTGGCCCATGTTTCCCCCGAGGCGTTTGTTTTTTTATCGGGTGATAGAATGCATCCGCTCCGGCATTGGGGCAAGAGCGCGCCACCCCAAACCTGTGCCCGCAATTGTCGATTGGCGGTCAGCCACGCTGGATCAACTTCGCAAACGCCCTGCGCTTGTGGTAGCTTTCGCGCCATTTCTCCATCCGCCGCGCTACTTGCCAACGCAGCGATCCGGCATCCGGATAACGCGGGCGTTCGGCGGGGCGCTCTTGGCTGCGGGTTTCCTCGATATAGGACACGCCACCATCATCTTGCGCCGCCACCGGGCGTTCGATGCCGTAAAGGTCGAGCCCATTATGCCAATAACGGTGCAGCGCCTTGTCCACCGCATGGGCAAAATGGGCGGATTGGGCGAGGAATTTCGCAGCCCCTTCGCGTGAGATCACATAGGCGGTCAATCGCATATGGGTGTAGCCAACCCGGCCCAGCGCGAGATCGGGCAGCAACGGCAGAATCTTCACGAAACGCTCATGCTTGTTGAACAGGCGATGCAGATCGATGGCATCGAAGCGGCGATCCATCGAAGCAATCGCGGCCAGCACGGCGGGAGTCTCAGCGGTAAGGGCCGCGTCATCCTCCACAATCGCCGCCATCGCCTCGCCGCTATCGAGCAGCGACTGCATCGCCCGCAAATGGCTCAGCCAACAGCCGATTTCATTGTCTGACAGCGGGTAGGCCGAAATCGCCTTCCGCTCCTGGTGATCCACGCGTGCCCGATCCGCCGCCGTCAGCGCGCGGCCATCGCTGGCGTCCAGTCGCTCGAACGGCAGGCCGAGCGCGGTGAGTTGCGCCGACATCCGCGCCAGCCGCTACGGTGCGCGGGCGAGGTTGATCAAGATGACACGCATCACTCAGCGGCCTCCTGGCACCCAGAGCACATCCTGCGCGGCGTTGTCGTTCAACTTGCGGCCCAAAACAAACAGCAGGTCGGACAGTCGGTTAAGATAGAGCACGATGTTCGGATTGATCGTCTCAGCGCGTGCCACCGTCACCACCCGCCGCTCAGCGCGGCGTGAGATAGTGCGGGCGAGATGAGCCTGCGCCGAGGCTGGCAAGCCGCCCGGCAGCACGAAGCTGAACAATGGCGGCAGCGTTTTGTTGATCAGCGCGATATCGGCTTCGATTTGCGCGATTTTGTCCTCGCCCAAGCGCAGGCGCGCTCCGCCCTCTCCAGGCACGCATAGGTCGGCACCTAGGTCGAACAGGTCGTTCTGCACCCGCGCCAGCAAAGCGTCTTCCGGCTGCTCTGCGGTGTGCAGGCGCAGCAAGCCGATTGCGGCATTGGCCTCATCCACCGCGCCAATGGCTTCCACGCGCGGCGCGTCTTTTGGCAGCCGTGAGCCATCTCCCAGCGAGGTCTCGCCACCATCGCCACCGCGCGTTGTTACCCGATCAATTCGAACCATAATCTGCCGCCTTAATGTGCGCTGTAGCTGACGATTTGCTGCTTTACACTTGGCACCGCCACGCCGTCATGAAAAGCCGGCCGGAAATGCCAGTGCTTGATCGTCTCCAACGTGGTCCGGTCCAGGCTGGCTGAACCCGAGGATTGCAGCAGCTTGACGCTGGAGACGCGGCCATTGGCATCCACATCAATCTCCACCAACACCTCCCCCTCCTCGTGTCGCATCGCCGCATCGATTGGATAGACCGGTGCAACGTTGCCGGGGTCGGGCACAGAATCGACATGCGCCAACGGGTTTTCGTAGATCGCAGGCGGTGCCGCTATCCCATCACCGAGATTGATCTCAGTCTGCGGTCGTGCCGCCGTGTGTTGCACCGGCGGCGCAGTGGGCGGGCTGGGTTTGGTGGCCGATGGCCCCAGATCACCCGGCTCTTTTGGCATCATCTCGCCAGTGACCGGCGTGGCGTGCTCAGGCTGCGGCGTTTGCGGTGAAGCAGGCGGTGGCGCGCCATTTTTGGCGGCGCCATCGCCAATCGCCAGTTCAACCTCGGCAGGAATTTCCACTGGCGCGAGCTTGTCGCGCAGCCGCGGCTGCCAGATCACCAACGTGAGCAGCATAATATGCACGGCGATGGAAATTGCGCCGGTGAGAGCCATGCCGTGGCGCGCGGCCCACGGCAGGCGGCGCTCAGAGGACCAAGACCCCGTGATGCTTGGCCTTGCCTTCAGGTTCAACATGAATGGTGATCATCAGTCCTTGCAGCTCAGCCTTCAACCCGGCTTCGATCCGATCACAAATACCGTGGGCATTCGCCACGCTCATCGCACCGGGCACGACGAGATGAAATTCCAGAAATGTCAGCCGCCCGGCATGGCGGGTCCGCAGATCATGAGCCTCGATCGCCCCCTCGGCCTGCTCGGCGACGATGCGGCGGATTTGTTCAATCGTCTCCACCGGTGGGGCCGCATCCATCAGCCCACCCAGCGACGCGCCGATCAGCCGCACGCCAGACCACACAACGTAAAGTGCGGCCAGGATCGCCACCAGTGGGTCGAGCCAGATCCGGTTGCTCAGATACACTAGCCCCACACCGGCCAATACCGAAAGCGAGGTGATCACATCCGCCATCAGATGCTTCCCATCGGCCAGCAATGCTGCCGAACGATGGCGCTTGCCATGCCGCCCGAGCAGCAGCCCCCATGCGAGGTTGATCACGGTGGAGATGGCATTGAGCGCGAGACCAAGCGGCAGGGCTTCCAGCGGCAGCGGGCGGCGGAAGCTGTTCCACGCCTGATCCATGATCAGCACCGCGGCCACCACAATCAGCACACCTTCGATAATAGCCGCCAGCAATTCAAACTTATCGTGTCCATAAGGATGGTTCGCATCCGCCGGTCGGTCGGCCATGCGGACGGCAAGCAACGTGAGCACCGCGGCGGCAACATTGACCACGGTTTCCACCGCGTCTGAGAACAGCCCGGCGCTGCCGGTCACCCCCCAAGCAGCCGTCTTGAGTGCCAGCACCAACAGGCCCACAAAAATACTGCCTGCTGCCAGGGTCTGCGCACGCATTGCCGATGTCTGTCCCATGTCGGTTCGCAGGCTGTCTAGCAAAGCAATCCGCCAGCGTCAGCTTTGCTCTCAGCCCTTGGGGGCAATTCGCGGCTGGGCTGGGACGGAAAAGACACGGTCGGAGGCGAAGTTGAACCAAACCCGATGCGTCAGGAAATAATCGTGGCCCAGCACCATCGGGAAGCGTGCGTCAGGATCGGGCGACACCAGCAGATATGGTCGCTCGAACAGCTCACCGCCAATATCGAGCGCTTCAAATCGGTGGCGCGCCAGATTGATGCGCGGCCCAAGCCCCTTCGTGGGAATTTGTGTGTCACCGCCCAGCTTGTCGTTGGTGACCCCGGCCGCATCGGCAAACCGTTGTGAAACGATGGAGCCGCCCAGCGCGCCGGTGTCGAGCATGGCGAGGCTGTAAACCCCGTTCAGCTTCGCCGCCACCATCAGGAAAGGTGCGGTGCCGGTGAACGGGTCCTTGGCGTCGCGAATACCTCTTATCGCTTCCATCTCCAGCATCGGTGCGCCGATATTGGGGCTCACCCCTTTGCACAGACCATGTCGATACACCGACATCCGCCCGTGTGGCTCATCGATATCCAAGTCAAAGCGTGCGAGGATATCCAGCCCGATAATCCCATCAATCGGCAGCCCATCGCCAATCAGCAGTTGTTGATCGTCGAAGGTGAATTCGCCGATGCGCAGCCGGTCCACCCCCACCACGTCCACACTGCGCTGCCCTGCCACATCTTGCACAACCACCGAGCTGATCTTGTGCATCAGCCCCATCGCCAGCGCAGAACGGCGTTCGATGACAGATCTGGCACCGCCGGTGTCGATCATAAAGGTTTGTGGCACGTCATTGATGCGCACCTTAACCACCATCGCTGGCCCGCTCATCGCCACCGGCAACGGCGTGCCGGGATCAGCGCCGCACGACAAGCCGAGATTGGGCAGCCCATCGGCGCAGGCTGCGAGGGCGAGGCAGATGATGAGGGCGAGCGAACGACGTGGTGCGCCCAAGGTGGAGTGCGAGATCATGGCGCTAGGGGTGCCATGCTTGCTGGATGGCCGCAATCAGGAACTGCGCTTATGGCACGCGGCTGACGAAGATGCGGTTGGAGGCGAAGCTGAACCAGATACGGTGGTGGCGGAAATAATCCGCGCCAAGGACCAGCGGAAAACGCAGCTCGCGCGTTGTGCTGATGTGCAGCTTCGGATTTGGAAAAATCTCATCGCCCACAATCAACTGGTGGAATTGATAAAGCGGGCTTTTCTCAACACCGCCAGCGCCAGACACGTCGTCCGTCGGAAGCGTATCGCGAATATTGGCATCCACACCGAGCTTTGAGGCAAATCGACGATGGATAACGCTGCCAACAAGTGCCCCTGAATCGAGGATGGCAAGCATCGGCTCATCATCAACTTGGCTGCCGATCAACATAAACGGTGCCGTCAGACCACGCGACACAATCGGCCGCACGGCGGGAAACTCTTGCACAGCATTCGGCCAATTGGGACGCTCGCCCGCGCACAATCCCTTGCTATGCAAGGTCACGTGTTGATGCAAAAGGTCGAAATCGACATCGAAATGCGCCATCACATCAAGGCCCAACACGCCGTCGAATTGTTGGTCTGGCACGATGAGCAAATTCAAACTGCCCACATTCAACTTGCCCAACCGCATCTGTGCGACGGAGGTTTTGCGCGCCTCCTTATCGCCGCCGAAACCGCTGACTTCGGCGGTCGCATGGCTCTCCCTGGTGTAATTCGGGTCGAGTTGCGCAGCCGTTTTTTCAGATATGGTTGAGCTTGCAGCGCCAGTATCAACCAACATCAGCACTTTCTTGCCGTCCATCATCGCAGCCGTCGCCAGCCCGTTGCCATACCGAAAAACCGGCAATGCGATTGCTTCATCGCCCGGCCCACATTCCGGTGGCTGCACCGCATTGGGTGCGCGAAGCCCATGGCCGGGTTCAGCGCATCCGGCGAGTGACGACATCAGGAAAACCAAACCGAGCCAACGCCGCATACAAGCAATCTCCAAGCGAATCAGTGTTATCGGAGATCAGATCGCCCGGCCAATGAACAAACGGCGTCACGCGCTAACGCTATGTGTTACTTCGGGAAAATCACGGGCCTTGCGGTGTTCGACGCCTATCGTGATGTTCTCTCACAATGGCGGGTTGTTTTTGGTGAGTAACCGGAACATTTAAAACGCATCTTCGCGTTAAATCTCAGACCATTTTTCCAAAACCCTCGCGTCGCGCCCAGCTCAGCACGCCGCGCGGCAATGGTATCCGAAACGGCTCCGGTTTTGGGCGCGGCTTGCGAGCACGCGGTGTTCGCGCCGCGCGCGGTGTTTGCGCAACCCCTGGCATCTCCACCGCCAACGCCCGGCATAATGGGCGCAGCAAACGTTGCGCCTGTGGCGACGCCACCAGCAATTCCGTCATCTCCGGCGTGTTCAACACCGTCTGTAACTGCAAATGAAAATACGCCGCTTGGTGCTTGCCCGCCCGCAACAGCCAGCCATAGCGCCGCGGCAGAATCACCGCAGGGTTGCGACTTATCGTCTGGCCGGTGGCACCCACAAGCGGCGCCCTGCGCGCAAGCGTGCCAGCCCGAAACCGCACCAACATCCGCTCAATCCGCAACAAGGTGAGGCTGATCCGATTGTGCAGCACCGGCGTCAGTGCCGGCACTATGTCCCAAGCCCCCAACGCCGCCATCAGCCCACGCATCATCATCCGCAGCGTGGCGGTGATGGTGTCCGGCAGTTCGGGGGAAGGGGTTGGGGCGCGCTCCATCCGCCATCAGACGCCACACCGCGTGGTCGGACTCAAGGAAATTGTGCGTTAATCCCCCGTCATTGTACCGCTGCGCGCACAATGACGGGGATAACCTGGGGTGGAACGCCGCTTGTCGCCCCACCAATCACACCGAGAAATACTTCGCCCTTTGGTTCAGCACCACAATCGCGCTCGTCGATTGCTCGGGGTGAAGCTGATACTCGTCCGACAAATCCACCCCAATCCGCTTGGCATCAAGCAAATCGAGCAGCATCGCCTGATCTTCCAGCTTCGGAC
Source organism: uncultured Rhodospirillales bacterium (assembly GCA_903932545.1). Taxonomy (GTDB): domain Bacteria; phylum Pseudomonadota; class Alphaproteobacteria; order Acetobacterales; family Acetobacteraceae; genus CAIQQQ01. Next base: position 555 of record CAIZGT010000114.1, on the reverse strand, counting down.
AGGCCGGATAGCCGAACGAATACCGGCTCCCGCGATAGCCCTGGCCCAGCATCTTCTCCATATCGCGGTCATCTTCCCCAGCGAACCCAAGCTCGGCCCGGATACGCTTATGCGTCACCTCCGCCATCGCCTCGGCCATCTCAACCGACAAGCCGTGCAGATAGAGATAATCCTGATAGCGGTTCTCCTCGAACCACACCCGCGCCGTGTCGCTGGCTTTCTGCCCGACGGTGACAACTTGCATGCCGATCACGTCCCGCTCGGCATCGTCCACATCGCGGAAGAAATCGGCGATGCAGTCACCATCCTCGCGCGCCTGACGCGGCAGCACGAAGCGGGCCACCTCGGTCTGGCCGTCCTCGTTGAACACGATCAGATCATTGCCCTGGGCGGCGGCTTTCCAATAGCCATAGATCGCTTGCGGCTTGAGGATGTCTTGTTCGTCGCAGATCGTCAGCATCCGGCGCATCACCGGGCGCAGTTCCTGGCGCGCCCAGCCGATGAAATCTTCCAGCGTGCGGCCCTGCTTCCGGAAGCCCCACTGGAATTGATACA
>CAIZGT010000113.1 GCA_903932545.1 uncultured Rhodospirillales bacterium | reverse complement strand
TGCCAATGTCCGTGTCATCGCGCCTGATGTCGGCGGCGCGTTTGGCGTCAAATACATGGTCTATCCCGAGGAAATTGCGGTTGCGGCGGCGGCGCGCCTACTCGGGCGGCCGGTTAAATGGGTCGAAGACCGACGCGAGCACATGCTCAGCGCTATTCAGGAGCGCACCCAACATTGGGACATCGAACTCGCAACGGACGCTGAAGGCCGTATTCTGGCCGTTCGCGGTGTGATGCTGCATGACCAGGGGGCTTATGCGCCGCATAGCATCAACGTCCCGTTCAATGCGGCCGTCTCTTTGCCCGGCGCTTATCGCGTGCCGCATTACCGTCTGTCGGTCAGCGTCGCGCGCACCAATCTCGTCCCGGTCATCCCGATCCGTGGCGCTGGATATCCGCAAGGCTGTTTCGCCCTTGAGCGGTTGTTGGACGCCGCTGCCGCAGGCCTCAGCTTAGACCGTGCCGAAATCCGCCGCCGCAACCTCATCACCGCGGCGGAAATGCCTTACGAGACGCCGATGCGCACGCGCGCGGGCAGTCCGATCACTTTGGACAGCGGCGACTATCCGCGCTGTCAGGCGATTGGTCTTGCCGAGATCGACTATGACGGTTTCGCACAACGGCAAGCCGCTGCCCGAGACGAGGGCCGTTACATCGGCATCGGCATTGCGCATGCTGTGAAGGGCACTGGTCGCGGGCCGTTTGAATCTGGCCTTGTCCGCGTCAATCCGAATGGTCGCGTGACAATTGCGACAGGCGCGCTGGCGATGGGACAGGGCCTGAAGACGGCGTTGGCACAGATTGCCGCAAGCACGCTGGGGGTCTCGATCGACAAGGTGGACGTGATCACCGGCGACACGGCCCATGCAATATTGGGCTTGGGTGGCTACGCGAGCCGCCAAACCGTCACGGCGGGGTCGTCTGTCCAATTGGCCGCGCAAAATGTACGCGCCAAGGCACTGGCGGTGGTGGGCGAGCGGCTTGAAGTGGCAACGAGTGACCTCACCATCACTGACGGTCGCGTCCATATCGACGGCATTGCCGGGATGGGCATGGAGCTTGGGGAAATCGCCGCCATCTTGCGAGGCATTCCTGGCTACAGCTTTCCCGGTGCCGCCTCGCCGGGCCTTGGGGCCGAGGAAAATGTGCGGATTGACGATCTTGCCTTTGCCAATGCGTTCCACGCCGTCGAAGTCGAGGTGGACCCACAAACCGGCCTCGTGCGGATTTTGCGCTATGTGGCAGTCCAAGACAGTGGCGTTTTGATCAATCCGACCATGGCTGCCGGGCAGTTTATCGGCGGCATCGTGCATGGGATCGGCAACGCGCTGCATGAGCGCATGGTGCATGACGCCCAAGGGCAGCCGCTGTCCAGCACCTTCATGGATTATGCCATCCCACGCGCGGCGGACATCGCAAATATCGAACTGCATGTCGTCGAGACTCCGTCTCCGAACAATCCGCTTGGTGTGAAGGGGGCGGGCGAATCAGGTCTCATTCCGGTCGCCGCGGCGATTGCATCGGCCGTCGAGCACGCGCTCGCACCTTTCAGTGTCCGGATTCACGCGGTCCCGATCCACTCTGAAGATTTGGTGACCCAAGTGCAGGCCGCCGCATGACCACGCGCAACACCTGGACGCTCGCGCTGTTGCCAGCACTGGTGCTGACGACGATTTTGCTGCTTGCGTCACAGGCGCTGTTCCTCGGCGCTGCCTTGCACGAAGACCTCGGTGGCGGCCAATCAGCCGAGGCGTTCTCGTTGAGCAATTTTGCCACTGCCGTGACGGATGATTACACGATCCGCTCACTTGGGTTGTCCATCTGGCTGTCCGCACTCGCCACACTCATCACGTTGTTGATTGCCTTCCCCACCGGCTACCTGCTGGCGCGGATGCGCGGCGCGCTCTCAACCGCGTTGCTCTCAGCCGTCGTCGTGTCGTCCTTCGTGACCATCGTGGTGAAGGTGCTGGGGCTGTTGCTGATCTTTTCGGCGAATGGCCCGTTCAATCAGGCGTTACTTTATCTCGGACTAATCGACGCGCCTTTGCCGTTCCTGGGAACGCGATGGGGCGTGGTGCTCGGCCTCGTTTATTATACCTTCAGCTATGCCGTCTTGCTGTCATATAGCATGGTCGCCACCGTCCCGCGCGCGCTGGAGGAAGTGGCAGCCATCCATGGCGCTAATGCGTTCGGTGTGCTGTGGCAAGTTCTGCTCCCGCTGTGTGCGCCCGGGCTGCTGGCGACCGCACTCATCCTGTTCAACGTCGATATGGGCGGGTTCTCCTCGACGGCGCTGATCGGTGCAGGCCGGGTCATCACGCTGCCGGTCTTGGTGCAGCGGACCGTGATGCTGGAGAATGGCTACGGCATGGGGGCCGCCCTCTCGGCGCTGCTGCTCGCGGTAGTGCTGCTGCTCAATCTCGCGGCAGGTGCGTTGATGGCAAAGTCCAAACGGGCGGTGACCCTATGAACCGTCTTCCCGCCAAGCTGGCAGCCGCCGCTCTGCTGTCCTTTGTTTTTCTTGTCTTGCTGGCGCCGATTGCCGTTATCGCGCTCGGCTCGCTCGACAATGCCGCGCGGGCTTTTGTGACGATCCCGCCGAAGAATTTGGGCATCGCCGCTTATTTCTCGATCAAGCCGCATTACTGGGCGGCCCTGCAAACCTCCGTGGTGCTGGGTGCAACCGCTGCTGTGGTGGCCTCGCTGATTGGGATCCCCGCAGCACTTGGCTTGGTGCGTGGTCGGGTGGCTGGCAGGGCGATCATCCTCGCCGTTCTGCAAGCCCCGCTCCAGATCCCGGCGCTGGTGGTCGGGGTCTCGCTGCTTGAGACGTATTATGCAGTGGGCGCTGCGACTGGTTGGTATGCGCAAGACAGTTTCGCTGGCCTCGCAATCGCCCATACCTTCGCCGTCACACCTTATGTGATCGGCACGTTGGTAACCGTGCTGCAGCGTTACGACGCCAGTATTGAAGAGGCCGCTCGTATCCTCGGGGCTTCGCAATTGGGCATTCTCTGGCAGATCACCTTGCCGCTGCTGCGCCCCGGACTGTTCGCCGGTGCGCTCTATGCCTTTGCCACATCGTTCAGTGAAGTTCCGATTTCGGTCTTCCTTAGTGGCAGCCACGTCAAAACCTTTCCTGTCGAGGTATTCACCTCGCTTCAGTTCGATTTTGACCCAAGCATCCTCGCCATCTCGACCATTGTGACGGCGATCTCACTGGTGGTCGTTTTCGCCATGCAGCGCCTGCTCGGACTGCATATTTTTCTCAATGTAGGAGCCGCGGAATGAGACTGATTAAAGCAGCCTTGGCCTTACTCGTGTTGAGCACCGGCACCGGCCATGCCGGTCAATTCGACGGGGTTGTCGTCCGCATTGGAACCTTTGGCGGCAAGTGGCGCGACGTTGTGGAAAAGACGGTTGGCGCTGCGTTCGAGAAGGAGGGTGGTAAACTCGAATTCGTGCTCGGCCAGCCAGCTGACAATCTGGCCCGCTTGATTGCCGCGCGCGGTGCTCCGCCACCGTTCGACATGCTGGAGACGCTCGATAACCTGTTGCCCACGCTGAAGGCGGGCAATTATCTGTCGCCCATTGATCTGACGAATGTTCCGAACACGTCGAAACTGGACCCCAAGCTTTTTGACACCGACAAGGTGATGGTCTGGGTGACCGAGGAGGGCATCGTCTACAACCGCAAGATATTCGCAGAAAAGAATATTCCGGCTCCCACATCCTACGGCGACCTGTCCAACCCGGCGCTGAAAGGCCATGTCTCGCTGCCGGATATCAATGCCGGTGGTTCCATCCCCGCGTTGGTCGGCATGACGAAAGAGGCTGGCGGCACAGAGGCTGACATCACGCCAGGCCTCGCACTGGTGCGCAAGATTGCGCCGTCGAATTTTTGGTCGTCGTCCTCCGTCCTGCAAACCGGGCTGGCTTCGGGCGATATCTGGGTGGTCGCGGCTCAGGCCGGAAACGTGCAGCGCCTGCGCGGGCAGGCCGATCTCGCGGCGGTGTTTCCGCATGTGGGCGACAAGGTTGGTGTGCTGAAGCAGGGCTATCTGGTGAAAATCGCCGGGGGCGCGCAGCCGAAGGCGGTTGAGTGGATCATGAACCAATTCCTCGCCATGCCAATGCAACTCGCGACGTTCAATCAGGCTGGGCAGGTGCCGGTGAACAACGACGCGTTGGAAGAATTGTTAAAGCTACCCGGCAACGACTTCCTTCGCTTGGCACCGTCCGACATCGCGGGGATGTATCGTATTGATTTCAGCAAGGTGAACGAGGCTGCCTATGTCCGCGCTTGGAACCGGAACCAAGCGCCGTGACGAATACGAGCGCGGAGCCTGCAAGCCTGCGCCTTGACCGGCTGACGCACCGTTTCGGGCAAGC
>CAIZGT010000112.1 GCA_903932545.1 uncultured Rhodospirillales bacterium | reverse complement strand
CCCGCCGCCCCGGCTGGCCTAGAGTTGGTGCATGACATCTGAACCGCATATCCTGATCGTTGATGACAACCGCGAAATCCGCGATCTGGTCTCCCGCCTGCTGACCCGTGAGGGCTTTCGTGTCAGTGCGGCTGCCGATGGCCGCGCGATGCGCAAAACGCTCGCCGATGCCCAGATTGACTTGGTGCTGCTCGACCTAATGCTGCCAGGCGAAGATGGGTTGTCGCTGTGCCGCAGCATCCGGGCCGACAGTCGGCTGCCAATCATCATGCTGACCGCCAAGGGTGATGAGGTGGACCGGGTGATCGGCCTGGAAATGGGCGCCGATGACTACCTCGCCAAGCCGTTCGGCAGCCGCGAACTGGTCGCCCGCATCCGTGCGGTGCTGCGCCGCAGTGCCAGCGACACGCCCGCCCCTGGCCCGGCTCCCGCCGAGGCGCTGCGTCGCTTCCAGTTCGACCGCTGGCAACTCGATACGCAAAGCCGCGACCTGGTCAACAAGGATGGCCTTACTGTGCCGCTCAGCACCGGCGAATTTGAATTGTTGCTCGCTTTAGTGGAGCGCCCGCTGCGGGTGCTCAGCCGCGATCAATTGCTCGATCTCGCACGCGGTCGGCAGGCCGCATCATTCGACCGCAGCATCGACACGCAGATCAGCCTCCTGCGCAAGAAGCTCGAATGTGACCCCACCGAGCCAAAGCTGATCAAAACTGTCTGGGGTGACGGGTATATGTTCGCCGTGCCGGTGAGCCAAGCATGAACCGCCTGCTGCCCCGCACGTTGGTTGGCCAAATGATCTTGATCCTGCTCGGCGGGTTGGTGGTCTCGCATCTGGTGGTGGGTTGGCTCTACAGCACCGATCGGCAACAGGCGGTGCGGGCGATAACGGGTTATGCCGCCACCCAGCGCATCGCCAACCTCGCACGCCTGATCGACGAAGCCCCGGAGGAATGGCGCGGCCGCATCATCGCCGCAGCCAGTGACCCGACCTTGCGCGTAACCCTCTCCGCTAAGCCTCCGATAAGTCGCCCAGGTGATGAGGATGCGCAGGTGCAGAACGACCTCGCCGACCAACTCTCCGAGGCGTTGGCCAGCCGGTTGCGCATGGTGGTGGGACAGCCACAGGCGATGCCATTCAATGGGTTCGGGCATCAACGCATGATGATGAACGGCGGCGCGATGATGGGCGGGTCGATGCATCGCCCCAAATTGTGGCGCAGTCTGGCGGCGAGTTTTCAGCTCACCGACGGACAATATCTGACGTTTACCGCCATTTTGCCTGAATCAGCACCAGCCACCTCCTGGCAGTTCCCCCTCGCGCTGATTGCGATGTCGGCGGCGGTAGCAATCGCGGTTGGACAAGATGGCGTTTATCAGTATATCACGCCGACAACGGTGTTCTGGATTCGCTTCTGTAACTCAGTCATCGGCGCGGGAGCGATTTCGCTCAAGACCTATTTGAGCACCAGCTTTGCCGATAGCCAAAAACCGTTACCGTTGCCGTCACCAACTGTAACAACGACCGGCACCATTACCGACATGGCAAAGCCATGATT
>CAIZGT010000111.1 GCA_903932545.1 uncultured Rhodospirillales bacterium | reverse complement strand
TTCATCGAAAATTCTATCGTCTGGTCGCTGGTTCGTTCGACCGTTTCGCAACTTTGTCCGTCGCCTTCATAGGCGGACTTTTTATAGGGGCCCCGTGCGATGACTCCTAAAGTCGCGCGCTTCCTTGCTGACACCCAGCCGGCCACGCCGTGTCTGGTTCTTGATGTCGATCGTGTAGAGGCGAATTATCGCGCCTTGCGTGAGGCATTGCCGTTGGCTCATGTCTATTACGCCGTGAAGGCCAATCCGGCGGCGCCCATTCTGGAGCGGCTGGTGGGCTTGGGCAGCAGCTTTGATGCTGCCAGCGCCGAGGAGATCCAGTATTGCCTCGATGCTGGTGCAGCGCCCGCGCGCATCAGCTTCGGCAACACGATCAAGAAGGTCTCCGCCATTCGGCGCGCCTTTTCCCAGGGCGTTGATTTGTTTGCCTTCGATTCGGACGAAGAACTCGAAAAGCTCGCCAGCAACGCGCCTGGCAGCCGGGTGTATTGCCGAATTCTGGTCGAGAACGCCGGGGCCGATTGGCCGCTGAGCCGCAAATTCGGCACCACACTGGAACATGCCAGCGCGCTGATGCTGCGCGCTGCCACGCTGGGGCTCGATCCTTACGGACTGTCCTTCCATGTCGGCAGCCAGCAGACCGACACAGCGAGCTACGAGGCGGCGATTGGCCGGGTGGCGATGCTGTTCACCGATCTCAAGAACGCTGGCCTCGAACTGCGCATGTGCAATCTGGGCGGCGGTTTCCCGACCCAATATCGCGACGACGTGCCGGGTATCGACCGCTTCGGCCATGCCATCATGGGCGCTATGACCAAGCATTTCGGCAATGCGTTGCCGGAGATGCTGGTCGAACCGGGCCGCTTCCTAGTCGCCGATGCGGGCGCGGTGCAAGCCGAAGTGGTGCTGGTGTCACGTCGCGGGCTGCCTGATGGTGGCAGTGATCCGGTGCGTTGGGTGTATCTCGATATCGGTCGCTTCGGCGGCCTGGCCGAAACCGAGGGTGAAGCGATCAAATACCGCATCGCCACCGATCATGACGGCGGCGAAACTGGCCCAGTGGCGATTGCCGGCCCCACCTGTGACGGTGCCGACATTCTCTACGAAAAATCCAACTACCGCCTCCCGCTGCAACTCGCGAGCGGCGAACGCATCACGCTGCTCTCCACCGGAGCATACGTCACCACCTATGCAAGCCAGCGTTTCAACGGGTTTGCGCCGTTGAGCGAGCATTACATCTGAGCCATGACCCGCGCGGCCGAAAAGACCTAGCGGGCATTTGCCGTTTTTTTACGGAAACATCGGCTCCGGCATATCGCCGCGCGTGCGGTCAATTGCGGTGTAAGCGCCGCCTTGATACCGCTGCACCACCGGATTGCCGCTCACCTTGCCGGTGAGGGCATCGGTGAAAACATCCGCTGAATCTGCTGGCTCCCAGCCAAGCCGCCCACGCTCATCCTGCCCCCAAAAGCTGCGCGTGTTGTTCGAAGCCCCCCACACCACACAGCTCTCGGTCTGCTCCGCCAGCGTCGCACGCACGCACAGATGGCAGAGATCCTCGAATGAGAGATAAGTGGACAGCATGCGCTGATCGATCGGCGTGGGCAGTGACGAGCCGATGCGGACATTCACGTTCTCCACGCCGTGCTTGTACCAATACATCCGCCCCATCATCTCGCCGTAAGCCTTCGACAGGCCGTAATAACCATCCGGCAGCAATTGGCAGCCGGAATCGAGCTTGCTGCTGCGCTCATGAAATCCCACCGCGTGGTTTGAACTGGCGAACAGCACCCGCGCCTTCTCGCGCCGTGCCGCCTCGTAGATGTGATACA
>CAIZGT010000110.1 GCA_903932545.1 uncultured Rhodospirillales bacterium | reverse complement strand
GCGTTCTTGCGGCGAGATGGCGCGGTGTGGACGACTGACAAGGACGGCCCGATCATGGGCCTGCTCGCAGCTGAAATGACCGCCAAGACAGGGCGTGATCCGGGTGAGATTTATGGCCACCTGACCGATGAACTCGGCGCACCGTTCTATGCCCGCATCGATGCCCCCGCCAACGCGAGTCAGAAATCAAAGCTGAAATCACTGTCACCCGAACAGGTGCCGCTCACCGAATTGGGCGGCGAGGCGATCTCCGTAATGGACACTGTGGCTCCTGGCAACAAGGCGGCATTCGGTGGGTTGAAGGTTTCAACCAAGAACGGCTGGTTCGCCGCGCGTCCTTCGGGGACGGAGGATGTCTATAAGATCTACGCCGAGAGCTTCATCAGCAAGGCGCATCTTGGGCAGATTCAGGATGAAGCGAAGGCCGCGATTGCCAAGGTGTTCGCCGCGTAACCTTCCGAGCACCCTGCGCTCATCACAACATGCTGCTGTGATCGCGTTGGTTGTGTGCCGCAACCAAAGAAAAACCCGCCGCGCATGGAGCGCAGCGGGTTTGGCAAATTGGCCAGATTGCCGCGAATGAACGCGACCCCGATTAACGGGAGTAGAATTCCACCACCAGGTTTGGCTCCATCTGCACCGGATACGGCACATCAGACAGCTTAGGCGCGCGCACGAAGCGGCCCTTCATGGCGCGGTGGTCAACTTCAACATATTCCGGCACGTCGCGTTCAGCGCTCTGCGTGGCGTCGAGCAAAGCAACCATCTGCTTGGACTTCTCGCGCACTTCGATCACGTCATTGTCCTTCACCTGATAGGAAGGAATGTTGACGCGCTTGCCGTTCACCAGCACGTGGCCGTGGTTGACGAACTGACGCGAGGCGAACGGGGTGATCGCCAGCTTCATGCGGTAGATCACCGCATCGAGGCGGCGCTCCAGCAATTCAATCAGGTTCTCAGAGGTGTCGCCCTTGCGGCGCACGGCCTCGAAATAATACTTGCGGAAGGCCTTTTCGCCGATGTTGCCGTAGTAGCCCTTGAGCTTCTGCTTGGCCATCAGCTGAATGCCGAAATCGGTTGGCTTGCCCTTGCGGCGCTGGCCGTGCTGGCCTGGGCCGTATTCACGCTTGGCGATTGGCGACTTCGGGCGACCCCAAAGATTCACGCCAAGGCGACGATTGATCTTGTACTTACTCTCTGCCCGCTTGGTCATAAGCGTGCTCCTTCACTGTGCGCCGTACTCTTGAAGAGCTATTCGGCTTTTGCACCGGTAGTCTCAGTGTTGAGGGCATCCGCTCCAGCGGAGTACAAACAACAAAGAGCGGGCGCGACCCCCGAAGGATCGTCCACGTTCCCGGCAATGGACGGCTCGTTTATGCGGCAGGGGCGGGGTTGTCAAACAAACCAGGGGCGTTTAGCCAAGCGTACCATGATCACCAGAGCAGACATCCTCGTATTGGGCCTTTATTCCGCCGTCCTCGGCGGCCTTGCAGGCGGCATTTTGCTGTTCGCCGGCATGAATTTCATTATGGGCGGCCAGAACGCCGGATGGATACTGATGCTGCTCGCCGGGCCGGTCTGCGGCGGGATTGGGTTCTTTTTGGCTAGGCGGACGGCGCGCAAGGGTGGGTTGGTGGTGAAGCCGAAATCGAAATAATCCGTCATACCGAGCGCAACGTCGGTATCCACCGCTGTAATTGACTGGATCGCGGTGGACCCCACTCTACGCTTTGGATGACGGGTTGATGGGATTACATCGTCGCGCCTTGCACCCAAGGTGCGAATTCCGCCCCACCGAAATCAAACGCCTCTGATTTGGTCTGCTCGCCCGAAGCTGTGCGCAGCATATGCTCGAAAATCCGCGCGCCGCAGTCCTGCACGCTTTCGCCGTCATCGAGGATTGTGCCGCAATTGATGTCCATGTCGTCTTCCATACGCACATACATCGCCGTGTTAGTGGCGAGTTTGATGGACGGCGCGGGCTTGCAGCCGAACACCGAGCCGCGCCCGGTGGTGAAGCAGACCAAATTCGCGCCGCCCGCCACCTGCCCGGTGGCCGCCACTGGGTCGTAGCCGGGCGTGTCCATGAAGTTGAAGCCCTTTTTGGTGACCTGTTCGGCGTATTCCAGGACATCGACGAGGTTGGTGCTGCCGCCCTTGGCCATCGCTCCGAGGGATTTCTCTAGAATAGTGGTCAGCCCACCAGCTTTGTTGCCCGGCGATGGGTTGGCGTTCATCTCCGCCCCTTCCCGCTCGCAATAGGCTTCCCACCAGCGCATCAGACCCACCAGCTTTTCACCGACTTCGCGCGATACGGCGCGGCGTGTGAGCAGATGTTCAGCACCATACGTCTCAGGGGTTTCAGACAGGATCACGCTGCCGCCGTGGCGGACCAGCAGATCACTCGCCGCGCCGAGGGCGGGGTTCGCCGAGACGCCGGAATAGCCGTCGGAGCCGCCGCATTGCAAGGCGACGGTGAGTTCGCTGGCCGAAACCGGCTCGCGATGCACGTTGTTGCTGTCGGCCAGCACTTCCTTCACGAAATCAATGCCCGCCAGCACGGTTTTGCGGCTGCCACCCATCTCCTGGATGTCGAAACCGCGCAGCCGTCCCGCAAGTTTCTGCTCCTCCATCAACCCGCCGATTTGGTTCACCTCGCAACCGAGGCCCAGCACGATCACATGGCTGAAATTGACATGCCGCGCGTAGCCGCCGAGCGTGCGCCGCAAAATCCGCAACGGCTCGTGCTGCGTCATGCCGCAGCCGGTTTTGTGGGTGAGCGCCACCACGCCATCCACATTCGGGAAATCCGCCAGCGGATCATGGCCGGTGATTGGATTGCGCTTGAAAGCATCGGCAACCACAGACGCCACATGCGCCGAACAGTTCACGCTGGTGAGGATGCCGATGTAGTTCCGTGTTGCCACCCGGCCATCGGGGCGGACGATGCCTTGGAATGTTGCGGGGTTCGGGAAGAAGGCGGTGGGCGTGACGCCCTGGCCGTATGCGTAATCAAGGGCGAGCTCACCCATGCCGCAATTTTGGGTGTGGATGTGCTCGCCTGTGCGGATCGGCGCTGAGGCGAAACCGATGATCTGGCCGTAACGGACCACCGGATCGCCCACCGCGAAATCCCGCACGGCGGCTTTATGCCCCGCCGGAATTCGCATCGTAGCAGTGATGCCCGGTGCGATTTCGGTGCCGGGCAGGATGGTGACGCGGGCGATAACCACACCGTCATTGGGATGCAGGCGGATGGTTGGCGTGGCCATGCTGGGCGCTCCTTATGCGATGCTGTCGCGCACGGTTTTGACTGCCGATTTTGCCGCCATCGTGAGCAGCGACGCATCGTTGGTGGTGGTCACCAGCTTGAAGCCCATCGCCACCGCCCGCACCGCATAAGCCGCCGAGCCGCAATGGATGCCAGCATTCAGGCCGCGTTTGGTGCACTCGGCAATCACACGCTCAAAAATCGCCAGCATCTCCGGCTCTTCACGGTCCAATTTCGGCACCAAGCCGTGCGAGAACCCCAAATCCGACGGGCCGATATAGACACCGTCCAGGCCAGGCACATCGAGAATTTCTTCCAAATTGGCCACTGCCGTGCGGGTTTCGATCATCGCCAGTACAATAACTTCCTCATTGGCGGTGGATTGATACGGGCTCTCCGCCCCGTAGCCACCAAGGCGGATCGGGCCGTTTGAGCGCACGCCCATCGGCGGGTATTTGGCGTATTGCACCAACGCACGCGCTTCATCGGCGGTGTTGACCATCGGGCAAATCAAGCCAAACGCCCCGGCATCGAGCACTTTTCCAATAATCCCCGGCTCATTCCACGGCACGCGGACCATCGGCAGCGGCGGATACTTGCCCATCGCCTGAAAGCAGGTGACCATCGACATGTAATCTTGCACGCCATGCTGGAGATCGACCGTCAGGCTATCAAAACCGCATTGCGCCATTGTCTCGGCGCAGAACCCGTCTGGAATCGCCAACCAGCCATTGACCACAGCGCGGCCCTCAGCCCAGGCACGCTTGATCTTGTTTTCCATTATCGTTTCCCCGGATTTGTTAGCGATAACGCTAATCCCGGAATGCGAGGGTCACAAGCGGCTTTTGGCGTTTGCGCGCGGCATGGCTGACAACAAAAAAGGCAGCAGAAGCTGCCTTTTTGTCAGGTCAAGCGATCATGGACCGCTTAGGCGGCCTTGGCAGCCAGCGCCGCCGGTAGCTGTGCGATGGCGCGATCGACTATCACGCCGCCAGCAACCCCACCAAGCGTCTCTGCAATCACCGTTTGCGCAGCGATTGACGCGATGTCGGCGGCAGCGATGCGCACCTGATCAACAGCGGCTTTTTCAGCCGCAGCGATCCGGTCCATTGCCATTTTCTCACGGCGCGTTGCGGCATGCTCGGCTTCCGCCGCAGCGGCCGCGGCGACGCGTGCGGCTTCCTTTTTGGCGCCTTCGAGCAACAGTTTGGCTTCCTCAAGGGCAGCCTTCCTGCGGGTTTCGGCGTCTTTCAGCATCGCTTCAGCTTCGGTGCGCAGACGGCTTGCTTCGGCCAACTCCGCCCGGATTGTGTCAGCGCGCTTGTCCAGAATCGCGGCCAGTGCCCCCCAGATTTTCTTGCCGAAAATCAGGAAGAAAATGACAAACGCAATGGCTACCCAGCTGCGCGGATCGGCGAAGAAGCTTTCGTGGTGTTCCATGACGGCTCCTTACGCAGCGCGGGCGGCGAGCGCCCGGTCGACAGCGTTTTCAATCGTCTCATTCGTCACCGCAGCCCCGGTCAAGCGTGTCACCACGTCCGCCGTTGTTGCAGTGGCCACATCACGCAGCGCGCCCATCGCAGCATTGCGAGCGGAAGCAATACGTTCTTCGGCCAACGCCAGCTGGCCATCCAAGCGCGCCGCAGCCACCGCCGCTTTGCTGGCTGCATCAGCCTTAGCGGCTTCGGCAGCAGCATTCACTTCGGCTTGCGCCTCGGTTTGGGCCTT
>CAIZGT010000109.1 GCA_903932545.1 uncultured Rhodospirillales bacterium | reverse complement strand
GGTGAGATCGCCTTCGAGGGCAATTCAGCCGCAGAGCTGAACGACAATGAGTTGATCCAAAAGTTCTATATGGGCTTGTAAAACAACCAAAAATAAGGGGAGACCACCAATGTCCAAGCTGATCACCCGCCGCTCCACCCTCGCCGCCTCTGCCGGGTTCGCCTCACTCACCGCGTTTCGCACCCCGCTCGCCTGGGGCGCAGACAAGCCGATTGTGATCGGCTGCTCCATGCCGCAAACCGGCGGGCTGGCCGCGATTGGCAAGGCCAATCTGGTGATCATGAAAATCTGGGCGGAGGAGGTGAACGCCAAGGGCGGCATCCTCGGCCGGCCAGTGCAGTTCACCTACTACGACGACCAGTCCAACCCTGCCAACGTCCCGGGCATCTACACCAAGCTGTTGGATGTGGACAAAGTCGATCTGATCGTCACCAACGGCACCAACCTTACCGCCCCCGCCATGCCGGTCGCGATGGAACGTGGGCAGATGGTGCTGGCGATGTTTGCCCTCACCGTGAACGAGAAATTCCACTACGACCGGTATTTCCAAACCATGCCCTACGGCCCGCTCGGCAAGGAATCGATCAGCGCGGGTTTCTTTGACGCCGCGATGGCGATGAACCCAAAGCCCACCACCGTGGCATTGGTGGGCGCGGACGCTGAGTTCGCCAAAGCTGCCGTTGAAGGTGCGCGCGATCAGGCGAAAAAGCGCGGGTTGAAGATTGTGTATGACCGCACCTATCCGCCCTCAACGGTGGATTTCGGGCCGGTGATCCGTGGCGTTGCGTCATCCAACCCTGATCTGGTCTATATCGGCTCCTACCCGGTTGATTCGGCGGGTTTGATCCGCTCGGCGCATGAATTGGGCTTCAAGCCCAAGCTGTTCGGCGGCGGCATGGTCGGCACCCAATCCGCCTCGTTGAAGGGTGATTTGGGTGAGTTGATGAATGACGTGGTGAGCTACGAGCTTTATTGCCCCGCCGCCAACAAGCATTTCCCGCAAGTGGCTGGCTTGCTTGCGAAATATCAGCCGCTTGCAAAAGCGGCGGGCGTTGATCCGCTCGGCTTCTATTCCTGCCCATTCGCCTACACCACGATGCAGATTTTGCAGCAGGCGGTGGAGGGTGCGGGCGGCACGGATTCAGAGAAACTTGCCAAATTCATGCACAAAGCCAATTTCAAAACCATCGTCGGTGATGTGCAATTCGGCGAAGACGGCGAATGGGCGCGGCCACAAATGCTGACGGTGCAGTTCCGGGGCATCAAGGGCAAAGGCTACGAGCAGTTTGCCGACCCTAGTGCTGAAGTGATCCTGCATCCGGCTGAATTCAAAACCGGCGATCTGCATTATCCGATGGGGGGCTGAACGAGCATGACTGCAGAAATTGCCATCGTTACCGGCGGCCTGCGTGGCTTGGGCAAATCGATGGCGCTCGGTCTGTTACAGACCGGTCGCAAGGTGGTGGCAGTCGGGCATATCGACAGTGATATTCCCGATATGGTCCGTGATGCGGGCGAGCACGCCGACAATTTGCACTGTCTGGCGATGGATCTGCGCAAGCCCGCCATCTGCGATCAACTGATCGCTGAGACGCAAGCGAAGTTCGGCGGGATCGACATCCTGGTGAACAACGCCGGCCTCACCTTCACCTATTTCGACCCGAACCGGTTCACCAACGGGCCGACAATGTCGTGGGAACTCACCGACGATCAGGTGCAGAACGTGATGGACACCAATTATATGGTGGCCGATCAACTGACGCGCCGCGTGATCCCGATCCTGCTCAAGCGCGGCTGGGGGCGGATTATCAACGTGACGACCAAGCTCGACACCATGAACCGCCCTGGCTCGCTGCCCTATGGCCCGTCCAAGGCAGCGCTGGAGATGGCGTCCGAGATTTGGGGCAAGGACTTGGCCAAGGTCGGCGTGGCAGGCGTTACCTGCAACATCGTCAATCCCGGTGCTGGTGCCAACACGCCCGGCATGTCGC
>CAIZGT010000108.1 GCA_903932545.1 uncultured Rhodospirillales bacterium | reverse complement strand
GTGATCGCCGGTGAGCAGGATTTCACCATTGCGGGCTGGGAGGCTTCAGCGGCTACGAAATGGCTCGACGGTGCGCCAATCCGTTGGGTGTTTCCAAAACCCACCCCGATTTTCGGCAATTCCTGGCTCGGTGTATCAAAATACGCGCCACATCCCAACGCTGCGCGCTATTTCCTCAACTGGCTGACCAGCGAGGAGGGGCAGAGCGTGATGGAGAAGGTTTATGGCTCGGAGGCCACGCTGAAGGGCGTGCCCGATCAGCGGAAATACGCGCATGAGGCTTGGTATCATCCGCCTGTCGAGCTTTACGCCATCGATTGGAAGCGGTGGGATGCGAATTACCACAAGGACATGGACCTCTGGTCCGCGACGATAAAGGGCCAGAAGTGAGGCGGCTTCTTACTGAACAACTGCCGTCCTGGCTGCTCGCTGCCCTGGTGATCGGCGTGGCCATTGTGCCGTTGCTGTTCGTGATTGACGCTGAGTTCTACCGCGAAACCCGCGTTGGCTTGTCTGATGAGCGCAGTTTGGTGGCGGTGACGGAGGTGTTCACCTCACCGGAATATCTCGGCTTTCTCGCCAACGCACTGGGCTTGGCTGGGATTGTGACGGTGTTCTCACTCGCCATCGGCGTGGGCCTCGCCCTGATCATGGGGCGGACGGATATCGGCCAAAAGCGTTTATGGGAATGGTTGATCACCCTGCCGCTGTATCTCTCGCCGTTCACCGGGCTGATGGCCTGGATTGCGCTGGCCTCCGCCAAAACCGGCTTCCTCAACACCGGCCTTACCGCAATTTTCGGCCCGGATCGTGCGCCGGTGTTTGATATCTGGACCTTCTCCGGCGTGGTGCTGGTGATGACGCTGTTTTTCTGCCCGCTGGTCTATCTGTTCACCGTCGGTAGCCTGCGTGGGATGAACACGTCGCTGGAAGAGGCCGCACGGATGAGCGGTGCTTCGGCGATGGCGACAATCTGGCGTGTGACGCTGCCGCTATGTCTGCCCGCCATCGCCGCCTCTGGGCTGCTGGTGTTCGTGTTGGGGGCTGAGATGTACACCATCCCCGGTATTATCGGCTCCAACGCCGGTTTCACCACCCTGCCCTGGCGGATCTATGAAGACAGCACCGCCGTGCCCGTCCATCGCGCGCATGCCGCCGCAGGGGGCACGTTGCTGCTGCTGGTGACGATGGTGGGCGTGTGGTTGCAAGGCCGGGTCAGCCGGGTTGGCGCGCGCTTTGTCACCCAAGGCGGAAAGGGGTTCAACGGGAGGCCGCTGCGGCTGGGCCGATGGAAACCGGCGGCGCTCGCAGTGATTCTGTTGTTCGTGCTCGCCGCCGACATTTTGCCGTTTGGCGCCCTGCTGATCTCCTCGTTGATGAAATACAGCGCCGGCACGCTGACCGCCGAGGTGATGACGTTCAAGCATTACGTGGCCTTCTTCACCACCGACAACATGCGGGTGGCACTGCTCAACACGATTGTGCTGGCTTTGCTCACCGGGATGATCTGCATGGCAATCGGCTTCCTGATCAGCCATCTGGCGCTGCGCAAACCAACGCGGCTGAACAAAGCGCTCGCCTTTCTCGCTGTATTGCCGGTGGCAGTGCCGGGGTTGGTGTATGGGCTAGGGCTGGTGTGGACATTTCTGCG
>CAIZGT010000107.1 GCA_903932545.1 uncultured Rhodospirillales bacterium | reverse complement strand
CGATGGCAGGCGTGGCCAGGGGCGCGATGCGCACGTACCACTGGTCGGTAAGGTAGGGCTCGAGCACTGCGCCGCTCCGATCGCCGCGCGGCACCACCAGCCTGTGCTCATCGATGCGCTCGAGGAGCCCCGCCGCCTGCAGCTGCTCGATGATGCGCTCGCGCGCCACGAAGCGGTCGAGGCCGCGCAGGTCTGCCGGTGCCTGGTCGTTGAGCTGGGCGTCGGGCGTGAACACGTTGATCAGTGGGTTAACAGCCAGTACGGCCAAGAGGTAAGTTTTTTTGTGCGCTGCACAAAATATTCTTGATTCCGCTTTTTAATCCGCATACATAGGCGATGTTGCAGTGCAGCAAAGACGCGGTTCAAGCGCCGCGCGGGTCCGCTCACCAGACGCGTTGCTTTGTATGGTCGTGCGGGTCGGTGTGCAAGGAGTGGAAGTATGGCTGCGAAAAAGAGCGCGACCACAACTGCCCGAACCGCTCGGGCACCTGTCGTGCAAGAAGCTGCCGAGGTGCCGGTGGGCGCTTCTGAAGCAGTGATTGAAAATTCGGCGATCGAAGACGTCGTGGCCATCGGCCCGACCGTCGCAGCGCTGAAAGATGCCGTTTTGGTCGAGCCGAAAGCTATGACCGAATTTGTAAGTGATCTGACAAAAACTCAAGCAGAGGTAGCTACGCACATGGAAAAGATCGTGAAATCGACTGAAGAAATGGTTGCATTCGGCCAGGGCAACGTTGAAGCCTTTATGAAGGCCAGCCAAGTGTTCGCCGCCGGCATCCAAGACCTGGCGAAGCATTTCGCTGCCACCGCGCAGGCGTCGCTGGACGAATCGACCGCGCATTTCAAGGCGCTGTCCGCCGTGAAATCGCCGAAGGAAGCGATGGATCTGACCACCGCCGCCACCAAGACCGCCATCGAGAAGACCCTCGCCGAAGCCGGCAAGGTTACCGACGCCTCGATGAAGCTTGCTGAGCAGGTTGTGGCACCGATCACCGCCCGCGTGACGCTGGCCGTTGAGAAGTTCGGCAAGGCCGCTTGATTTCGGCTTAGCGAATAGCTGCAAAACGGCCCGGAGCCTCGCTCCGGGCCGTTTTCGTGTTTGGCACCTGCCAACGCATCGCAGCAGGGCGGGGCCGGACGCAATAAACCGCTTTTCCTGCCATGATCTCTTTTGATATCTTTCATCAAAGCCGACGGGCCGCCATCGACAAGCGACCGCAACACTCCCATCTCGCTCAGTGTCGGAGTTGAGTGTCCAGATTTTCGGTAGCCAGTGTGTATGATCAGATGATTTCCAACGAAATGACTGCCTCGCAGATGAACGAATTCCAGGCATCGTCCCCAAGCGCACGAGCCGCATTGGTGGTGCGCGCGGCCAATGAGGGCGATAATCGGCCCGATGGTGGCAATCCCGATCTGGGTGTCGTCACCAAAACCCGCACCCGCACGCGCAAGCCTGCGATGTATAAGGTGCTGATGTTGAACGACGATTATACGCCGATGGAATTCGTCGTGCATGTTCTCGAACGTTTTTTCAGCAAAACCCGCGAGGAATCGACGCGCATCATGTTGCACGTTCAT
>CAIZGT010000106.1 GCA_903932545.1 uncultured Rhodospirillales bacterium | reverse complement strand
TGGCTGCCTCGCTGGGCACCGATTCGGCAGCGATGCATCGCCGTTTGGAAGAGCTTTCGGAAAGCAACCCAATGCTCGGCCATCGCGGCTGCCGCCTCGGCATCGTGTATCCGGAAATCAACGAGATGCAGGCACGTGCCATTTTCGAGGGCGCGATTGCAGTGGCCAAGGAAACCGGCAACGCGCCGGTGCCTGAGATTATGATCCCGCTGGTTGGCATCAAGCGCGAGTTGGAAATCGCCCGCAAAGTGGTGGACACCGTGGCCGCCGAAGTGTTCGCCGAGGCGGGCATGACGTTGGAATACATCGTCGGCACCATGATCGAGTTGCCGCGCGCTGCGATCACTGCCGACAAGATCGCCGAAGTGGCCGATTTCTTCAGCTTCGGCACCAACGACCTCACACAGACCGTGTTCGGTCTGTCGCGTGACGATGCCGGCAAGTTCCTGCCTTTCTACGTCGAGCACGAAATTTTGCCGAAAGACCCATTCGTCTCGCTCGATATCGAGGGCGTGGGCGCGATGATCGGGTTGGCGGCGGAGCGTGGTCGCAAAACCAAGCCGAACCTGAAAATGGGCATCTGTGGCGAGCATGGCGGCGATCCGGCTTCGATCGCGTTTTGTGAGCAAATCGGCCTGGATTACGTGTCGTGCTCGCCGTATCGCGTGCCGGTGGCGCGTCTTGCGGCAGCCCAAGCCGCACTCGGCGTCGGCGTCGATCGCACTGCCTAAGTCGCCGGGCGGGTCCAAGACCCGCCCTTATCTGCCGATATCAGAAAAACGGCGGAAGAGCCTTGCTCGTCCGCCATTTTTTGTTTTCGATTACATACCGGAACAATTAGAGCAGCCGTTTATGCGTGTGCACATCGCAGCTTTTTGGCGATGCCGCTTCTCGCACGCCGCTTTGCACATATTGGGGCAACGAAACACGCCGCAATCGCGCACGCCTGTGAACAGTCTCTCGCGGCAATTCCACCAACGGCACCAAGGCTGAACGCTTCTGAACATGTCGCACCGCCGCACAAGACCCAGCGCGCGTCACCGTTTCAGCCACACCCAACAAATATGGAAAATCATCGGCATCTCGGGCGCCCGCAGCACACAAGCCCCGCCCCCTCGCCGTCACATCTCGGGCAACATAATCTTGTTGCACATGCAGCTTCAGCGCCCCCTCCCGGTAGAGCGCCAGCATTTCGGCAATCCGCGCAAACGCGCCGTTGATCCAGCGATCCACCATCGCAAAGAACAAAAGCTCAACACTGTCCCGGCCCCACGCCCGCAACAGCGCAAACCAGCCCATCCGCAAAGTGGCGGTGACCGTTTTCGTGGCAGAATTTGAGGGGGAGAAAGTTGTGTCCATCCACCATTTAACACCATCTGAAGTGGTCGAAATCAAGGTAATTGACCGTGATGCCACCGTGATTGTGCGTCTCCTAGCGATAAGCCCGCAGAAACACCGCAACACCTTTCTGAACCCGCTCAGCAATTGCGCCGCGAATGGCATCGCTCTCAATTCCCAGCGCGAGTTGAAAATTCGAGAAACCTTGCCACAAGCCAAACAAATGCTCCGCCGCCTGCTCTGGGTCATCCACAAGAAGCTCTCCGCGTGCCGCCGCCGCTGCGAGCATCGCGGCCAAATTCGCCCGCGTTCGCCCCGGCCCCATCTCGTGGAACGCTTGTGCCAAATCGGCATGGCGACGCAGTTCGCCCGACAGTGAATTGTAGAAATCCACTGCGTGATCGCTCACCAGAAAGCCGATAATGCCCATGCCAAATGCAATCAGCGTGTCTTCAAGCGTCGCTGGTGTGATCTGATCCCCCGAAGCAGTCTGCGCCATCTCAATCATGCGCATCTCGCGCGCGACGCCTGCCCTAAACAGCCCGGTTTTATCGGCGAAATGCTTGTAAAGCGTGGCCTTTGACACCCCTGCCCGCTCGGCTATCGCCTCGATGGACGTGCCCTCTACCCCGTGGGCCAAGAACATCTCCCACGCGATGCCAACAATCGCCTCAGCCTTCGCAGGATCGGCAGGGCGGCCAACCGGGCGGCCTGTTTTGGGTGCGACCATGATGATCCCTTGACCCGCCAAATCACGCTGGATTAAAAAACGTGATCGTTCATTAATTCAACATAAAGGAAGGCCACCTGATGCAAGTGAACATTTTGGCGATCTTAGCAGCCACACTCGTGAGTTATATACTGGGTTCGCTTTGGTATCTCTGGCTGGGCAAATCTTGGCGGCAAGCTGTTGGTTGGAGCGAGGATGGCCCGGCCTATCGCCCCAGCCCATTTGAACTGATGATCGGGTTAATCGGCCAATTGGTGATGGCCGTCGCCCTCTCTGGCCTTCTCAACCATATGGGTGGGCCGAGCATCCGCGTCGGCCTGATAACCGCTTTCGGCATCTGGGTCGGCTTCATCCTCCCCAGCCTCGCGACCAATGTGATTTTTCAGCGCCGCAGCAAAACGCTCATCTGGCAAGACGGCCTACATTGGCTGCTCATCCTCGCAAGCCAAGGCGTGGTCTTGGGGTTGCTGGGCTAACATTCGCAGGCGCTTGCTGAAACACAGCCCCATGACGCCCAACAAAAAAACCGTGATGCGCATTGCATCACGGCTTTTTCGGTCACGACGGAAGCCGAAAACTTACAGCGCAATCCCACCCAGCGGGCGACGGGCGGCGACGAATTCGGCGTCGAACACGCGTTCAACTTCGTTGCGCTGAATGCCGATATCGGCCAATTCACGGTCGGTCATATCAGACAGTTCGATCATCGTGGCATGACGCAGCGGCAGATCGCGGACATAGCGCACCGCCTGCATCACGTAGTTCAGCAGGCCCTTGCGATCGGTCTGCTCATCAAAACGCGGCTCATCAGCGTAATGTGACAGGCTGATCGGCATCATCAGAGCGATCTCTTCCTTGGCAACTCGCATGTTCATCGTTCAAGTTCCTGTCGCTGCCAGCCTGATATTTCCACAGGGCCGGGCAATGTCGTTTGGGGGAACCGTGTTGAGCGCAGTGCAATTGGCAAAACGTCACGCGGTTCTTGTGCAACGCAACATATGCCTGTTTGCCGCGGAAAAAAGGGTAAAGTGTCGCGTCCAGCCATGCGGCAGTAGCATGCTTATTATTTTTTATACTTCTCATCAGAGAAGTTGATGATCAGGTTATGCAAATGAATGCAGAGAAACTGAAGAACTTGCGCCAGGAAATGCGGGTTTTGGGCATAGACGGCATTATAGTGCCGCGTGCGGATGAGCATCTCGGCGAATACGTTCCGGCCCGGGCCGAGCGTTTGGCATGGCTGACCGGCTTCACCGGCAGCGCCGGGCTGGCGGCGATCACCAGCCAGCACGCCGCGGTGTTCTCCGATGGCCGCTACACGCTGCAACTCGCGGCTGAGACCGATCAAGCCCTGTGGGAAAATCGGCACATGGTGGACGAACCGGCCGCCGCCTGGCTCGCCTCCGCTGGGGCGCACCGCATCGGCTATGATCCTTGGCTGATCTCTGAGCGCGGCCTACAAGCCTATTTCGACGCCGGGCTCGATATGGTCGCCTTGCCGCACAACCCCATTGATGCAATCTGGCTCGACCAGCCGCCGCCGCCGCTGGGGCGCGCTGTGCCGCATCCGTTGGAGTTTGCTGGCGTCGCCTCCGCCGAAAAGCGCGAAAGCATCGCCGCGCGATTGCGTCACGCGCGCCAGGATGCGGCGGTGATCACCGATCCGGCGTCGCTGGCCTGGCTGTTCAATCTGCGCGGGAATGACGTGCCTTTCACCCCATTCACGCTGGGTTTTGCTTTGCTCTACGCCGATGCAACGGCCGCGTTGTTCATCGACATGGTCAAAATCGATGCTGCCACCCGCGCATGGCTGGGTGACGACGTGAGGATTGTCCCGCGCGATGCGCTACCTTTGGCAATGGGCCAGTTGCGCGGCAAATCCGTGCTGGTGGACACGCAAGGCGCGCCCGCCTGGTTCCCCCAAGCACTGCGCAACGCCGGCGCGCTGGTGGTGACGGGGCTAGATCCGTGCCTGCTGCCCAAGGCCAGCAAAAATCCGGTTGAGCAAGCGGGCAGCCGCTCAGCCCATCTGCGCGACGGCATTGCCGTGACGCGGTTTCTGCACTGGCTGGATGAGCATGCAGGCAGCGTCACGGAATTGTCGGCTGCCGCGAAATTGTTGGCGTTCCGTCAGGAGATGGCGGGATTTCAAGGCGAGAGCTTCCCCGCCATCACCGCCGCAGGCCCGCATGGCGCGATCGTGCATTACCGCGCCAGCACGGCCACTGATCGAAGCTTGGGAGCCAACGAGGTTTATCTCATCGATTCCGGCGGCCAATACACCTGCGGCACCACCGACATCACCCGCACCGTCTGGACCGGCCCGGCAGAGCCGCCACGCGCGTTGTGTGACGTTTTCACGCGGGTGTTGCAGGGACATATCGCGGTGGCGCGGTTGGTATTCCCGGCGGGGCTATGCGGCCCGCATATCGACAGCTTCGCCCGCGCTGCCCTCTGGCAGGCCGGGCTCGACTATGATCATGGCACCGGGCATGGCGTGGGTGCCTATCTCTCGGTGCATGAAGGCCCGGTCAGCCTATCCCGCGCAGCGCGCGATATCCCGCTCGCGGCAGGGATGATTTTGTCCGATGAGCCTGGCTTTTACGCGCAAGGCCAATATGGGATCAGGCTGGAAAACCTCGTTCTAGTGTGCCCCGCCCCATTCGACCATAGCAGTCGCCCGTTCCTGCGCTTCGAGACCCTCTCCTGGGCACCATTCGACCGCCGCTTGATTGCCACCAACCGGCTGAGCCAAACCGAGCGGGACTGGATCGATGCCTATCACGCCGAGGTGGCGGCAAGGTTGACGCCCAATTTGCCCAGTGAAACCGCAGAATGGCTGAGCCAAGCCTGTGCGCCGCTCAATAACGCTTAACGACTCGACCCGCGTTAACCCTTGCGATCGGCCGGATTGGTATAATTCCTCAGCGAATCGAGGACATTATGACCAACACTTACGACCTGCAGCATCTGACGCGGTGGTGCGCCGCGCGACATTTGCTCTGGCAGCCATCACGAACCGAGCAAGGCCTGCCAGCCATTCTGTTGCGCCCCCATGCCAGGCAGCGCCCCTGGCAGGATATGCTTCTGGTCGAGGATGATGAAGGGGTCACGCTTATCGACAACACCGGCGATTTACTCGCCAGCGCCTCCGAAATCCCGGCTTTGCTCGATGCGCTGGATGCTGGGCTCGTCACCCATCGCGTCCCTGCTGCCACCGCGGCATTGGCGCTGCCCAGTCTAAGCTGGGGTTTTTTCCGAGATCAGGTGGAACAACGCGGGCGTGGGAATAACATAACCCTGGCGGCGGACTGACAGGATCACCCGCTCGGTGCAGCCAACCTCACCAAGTTTGCGCCGCAATTTCATCACCAACTGGTCCACACTGCGGTCTTCCACATGCAGCGGTCGCCGCAACGCGTTCAGGCTGATCGCCTCGCGTGAGACCGGCTGGGCGTTGGCCAGCAGCATGGCCTCCATCGTCAGCATCTCAGCTTCCGTCAACAACACGGCACGGCCGTCTGGGGCCACCACGCTGCGTTGATTGGGGTCAACCGCAATCCGCGTTCCACCCGCCTGTGCGCCCCGGCCCAACAACCGACGATGGACCGCACGGATGCGGGCGGAGAGTTCATTCACCAGCACTGGCTTGACCATGTAGTCGTCCGCGCCAGTATCCAGCGCTTCCACCCGCGCCTCTTCCTCTGCGCTCGCGGTCACCACAATCACGCCAGCGCCTTGCGCAGTGAAGCCCTTGACCAGATCAAGCCCGTTCACATCCGGCAGCGACAGATCGAGCAG
>CAIZGT010000105.1 GCA_903932545.1 uncultured Rhodospirillales bacterium | reverse complement strand
CTTTGCGGGTGCGCAAATCGGCACGGGTTGCCTTGGCCAAGCGGTCGGCCATCGCTTGGCTGCGTTTGACGTCACGATCCACCAGCACGCTCGCCAGGCCGAGCCCCGCGAGCATGGCGCAGGCGATCATCAGCATTGCCGGAATGCTAAGATCGATCATGGCGCCACCTCGGTCAGCGCGTGCATCCACTCCCGTTCACGACCAAAATATTGCAGGCGTTGATAGAAATTTGGCCGCGCCGGGTTGCCTTGGTAGCGGCCAACCAGCTTGCCGTTGATGTCTTCGGCATCGACGACAAAGCGGAAGATGTCGTTGAGCAGCACCATCTCGCCCTCCATCCCCACCACTTCGGTAACCTGGGTGATGCGTCGCCCGCCATCGCGTTGGCGTTCAACCTGGACGATCATGTTAACCGCGCTGACGATCTGGGTGCGGATGGCGGCTGATGGCAGGCCGAGATGACCCATCTGCACCATGTTCTCCATACGGGTGAGCGCATCACGCGCAGTGTTGGCGTGGATGGTGGACATTGAACCGTCGTGCCCGGTGTTCATCGCCTGCAACATGTCGAACGCCTCAGCGCCGCGCACCTCGCCGATGATGATCCGGTCGGGCCGCATGCGCAGAGCATTGCGGACCAGATCGCGCTGGGTGATCTCGCCACTGCCCTCAAGGCTGGCCGGGCGGGTTTCCAGGCGGACCACATGAGGCTGTTGCAATTGTAGTTCAGCCGCATCCTCAACGGTGACGATCCGCTCATCGGCCGCGATCATCCGAGACATCGCGTTGAGCAAGGTGGTTTTGCCGGAGCCGGTGCCGCCGGAGATGATCACGTTAAGACGGCAATGCGACGCAATTTGGAGAATTTTCGCCACTTGCGGCGTCATCGCCCCAAAACCGATCAAGGCGGCGAAATCGATCACCTTGGTGCCGAATTTGCGGATCGAGACATAAGGGCCATCGAGTGCGAGCGGATGGAGCACGATATTGACGCGCGAGCCGTCTTTCAGGCGCGCATCCACCATCGGGCTAGATTCATCCACCCGGCGACCGACATCAGCGGCGATCCGTTGGCATACATTGGTCAGATGCGCCTCGTCGCGGAAGCGCGAGCCGGAAAGTTCGAGCTTGCCACGCCGTTCGATGAAAATTTTGTTCGGGCCGTTGATCAGGATATCGCTGATCGTGCCGTCTGCCAGCAACGGCTCCAGCGGACCAAGGCCGAGCATGTCTTGCATCAACTCAGACGCCAGCTGCTTTTGTTCGCGCGCATTGAGTTGAATGCGATGCTGGGTCGCCATCTCCGAAATCAGCCGCTCAAGCTGAGGGACGAGCTCCTCGGTAGTGGTGGTGGCGACGACGGATGGGTCGATACGGGAGAGGCAATGGGCACGCAATTCGCCAAACGCCTGCTCCTGTTTCGCCTCAACGGGGGCTCGGATGAGCGTGCCGGATTGCGGCGCTAACGGCGGCGGGGTCGGAACGACGGCAGTGTCACCACCTTGCATGGATGACGCACTCACGCCGAATCTGCGCTGGATCAGCGTCACCAGATTTTCCTCCACCAAGGCCGAGGTGCGTCGTTCACGCGCAGCCCGAGCGGCGAGTCCAGCAATTGGGTGTATGCGGTCTGCCGGGCGAGCGTGGCGATCGCGCGGGCGAAGGCATTTCGACCATCGGCCAGCGCCTCCCCCATCGTCGCGGCAGTTTCGGCAAGCCGCGGCAAATCGGGAATGACCACATCAACCTTGATGCCAAGCGCCTGCTCAACTTGGGCACGGTTGAGCCCGCCGCGCAGATCGGCACGGTTGAGCACAACCAGAGCACGGCCGCCTTGGGTTTGGCTATCAAACGGCAGCGCCAAGAGCCGTCTTGTGTCGCGGATGGACATCAAAGTGGGAGACATCACCACAACGCGCTGATGGGCGAGATTGAAAATATCGGTGAACAGCGGGTGCGGCATGCGCGGCGTGTCCGCGACGATGATGGAGTAGCGACGTGTCATTGCTGCCAGCAGTGCCTGCATGCTCGCGTTGGCTGCCAGCATTGGATCGGACAGCCGTATTTCACCCGCCAGCACATGCAGCCGATCGCTCACCGGCTGGGCAGAGCGTTCGACGAAGAGTGAATCGATGCGCTCGGGCGATTCAAGGGCCACGCGCAGCCCCTGCCCGGTTGGGCAATCGAGCAGCATCGCAGCACTGCCGAAATGCAAATCCGGATCAAGCAACGCTGTGTGCCTTGAGGCCTGCCGGCCGAAATACCAAGCGAGGTTGGCGGCAATCGTGGTGGTGCCAACGCCGCCACGCGCACCAGTGACGCTGATCACCTTACCGCTGGCAATGTTCTCCACCGCCATCGCGGCCAACGGCTTATCACGCAGCAACGGCACAAAATGACGCCTTACGTCGTCACGGGTGAGCGGTCGCGCCAGATATTCCTGTGCACCGTGGCCATTTGTGACTTCGCGGTAGAACGCCAGCTCATCACTGTTACCAATAACCAGCACTTGCGCACTCGGCTCCACCACCTCCGCCAGCCGCGACAAAGCGGCCAGCGGCTCGGATTCGCCCGAGACATCAACAATCAGGGTGAGTGGGGTCGGGCTTTTGTGCAGAAATTTGGTGGCCGCCTGCACGCCGCCATGATGGATTGTAGCGCCGTTCGGCAGCGCCTCGCACAGCCCTTCACGCAGGGCTGTCTCAGTTGCGGAGTCGCTGACGAATGCGAGCAGGCGCACCCGGTCATGCCGAACGGTGGACGCTTCAGCCGAGGCACCCAGTCGTTCGATGGGAGAGCCAGGGGTTTGGCGGCGGTCGGTGCTGATCTCGCCCATCACTGACCTCCCGCGGCACCGGCGGCAGCACCGCCTGAGCCGATCTGCGAGATCGAGCTGGCAGGCAGCGGTGTGCTCCGCCCGCGCCGCATGCGGTCCACCGCATCGGCGCCGGTGCGCCCGTCGCTTTCAGCAGTGCCACGGCCTGCCACGAGGTCGGCCGGATTGGCGGTTTGGGCATCAAAGTCCCGCTCGACGATCCGCTCGGGCCGCCACAATTCGGCATCGTGGCCGGCGGGCAACGGGCGGTAATAGTGCCAGGCTTCACAGCCCGATAGCATGATGGTGCAAAGTAGGACCGCAGACGCAATGCGAATGAAGTGGGTCATGGCATAACGAACCCCGCAGAACCGGCAATGCGACGTGAGGGAGGACCGCTCTGGCCCAAGCGCAGCGACAGCAGACGTTCCAGATCACCAATGGAAGTCGGCG
>CAIZGT010000104.1 GCA_903932545.1 uncultured Rhodospirillales bacterium | reverse complement strand
TCGATCAGCGCCATGCCGCCTTTGTTGAGGCTGTGCTTGCTGATGAAAGCGTCATTCACCGGTGCCACCACGTCCACGATGGCGTTGCCGATGCCGAGAATGTCGAAACGCGGGGCGGTGGCGGTCATGCTGGCAGTTCCTTATATACGGGTGCGGCGCGTATCATCCCGCGCCGACAACGGCAACCACAGGACCAATCTTCATGCTCTCCCCCGCCCTGCGCGCTTTGGCGCAGTTGCCTGATCCCGCGTTTTTCGGTGCGGTGCTGCGCAGTGTGGTCTGGTCGATCATCGGGTTCGCCATTCTGGCCCTGTCGGTCTCCACCGGGCTGCATCTATGGCTCGCCTGGGCCGGGAATTGGAGCTGGGCCGCCGGAATTGCCGGGTTCTTGCTCACCAGTGTCGCATCGGTCTGGCTGTTTGTGCCACTGTCCACCGCCATCGCCAGCCTGTTCATCGACCGGATCGCCGATGCGGTGGAGCGCCGGTTCTACCCTTATCTGCCCCCAGCCACGCCCGCCCCCTGGTCGCAACAACTGGCCGATGCGGCCGTGCTCGGCCTGCGCGTGTTGGTCCTGCAAATCCTCGCCGGGCTTACCACGTTGATCCCACCGCATATCACCGGCGTCGTGCTGAGTTGGATTGTCGCCTCCTGGGCGGTCGGGCGCGGCCTGTTCGTGCCGGTGGCAATGCGGCGGATGGACCGCGCCCACGCCCTTCTCGCCTACCGCGCCAAGCGGACCGAGGTGATGTTGCTCGGCGGGTTGATCACCGCCTGCGGGCTGGTGCCTGTGCTCAACCTGCTCGGCCCGATATTGGGGGCTGCGGCTATGGTGCATGTGTTTCACAGGCCAGATGCCAGCCAAGCCCGGGTTGCCGCTGATGGGGCCGTCGTGTAATCCCGCCGCTTCGCTTCCCGCGTGACGTCGGAGAGACCATGTTCCGTCGCAGCAAGTCTGCCAAACCCGCCATTTCCGCTGAGGATGCCGCAAGCGGTGTCGCACCGGAAATTCAAACCGATCCGGTGGACGCTGATTCCGCCAAGACCCTCCTCACGTTGAAGGATGCAGCCCCCATGAGCCGTCCGCCATTTGCCGCTCCAACGTCCGGCACCTCGCCCGCCGGAGCCCCCCGCACGCTGCAACCCGCCAAGCGCGAAGCTGAGCGTCGCACGATGGTGGTGGGCCGCGGCATCTCGATCAAAGGCGTGATCAGCGATGCTGAGCGTCTGGTGGTCGAAGGCATCGTGGATGCCACGCTGATCCACGCCAGTGAATTGGTGGTCTCCCCTGGCGGCACATTCAAAGGCGAGGTTGAGGTCGAAGACGCCGATATCGCTGGCACGGTGGACGGCACGCTCGTCGCGCGCGGCAGTCTCACCTTGCGCGCCACCGGCAAGCTGGTCGGCGCTGCGCGCTGTCGTCGTTTGCAGGTAGAAGACGGCGGCCAGATCACCGGCCGTCTTGATATGATCACGGAGCCGCGTGAAGCCGCCACCACGGGTGACGACCCTGCATTCTAAAGCCTAACGCGTGATTGCGCGCGCCACACGGCACGCGCAATCACGCCTAATAAGCTCAGGCGCTTATCACAAACAGCGCCACCACGCAGAAAAATGCGCCCATGAACATCAGCGAGCGCAGCGTGGCGCGGTCGGTGATGTAGCAAGCGATGTAACCAATCCGGAACAGCACCCACAGCCCGGCGATCACATTTGTCGCCATCAGCGGCGCGTGGGCCACGGTTGCCACCAGTACGGCGGCGGCAAAACCGGGTGTGGCTTCAAACTGATTATTATGCGCCCAAAACGCCCGCGCCCGATAGCCGGTCAACTGCGCCTGCCACTTGCGCGGCTCGTTGTTGTCAAAATTCTTATCGCCCGCCTTGGCGATGCCGGTGGCGACGATGGGCAGGATGATGGCAACAAGGATCATCCACAGTGCGAAACTCATGATTTCACTCCAGGTTCAATGGGCAGCCAAATCGAGAAGGTCGAGCCTTCGCCTTCCTCGCTGTCGATGGTCAACTGTCCGCGATGGCGGTTGAGAATATGTTTGATAATCGCCAAGCCAAGCCCGGTGCCAGACGGCCCACCCGCATTGTTGCGGCTGCGCGCCTTGTCCACACGATAGAACCGTTCCGTCAGGCGCGGCAGATGTTCGCGTGAGATGCCGCGCCCATCATCCGTCACACTCAACACCAGCCCACGCCGTGATGGCCAGCGTTTGCCTGGCTCGGCAAGGCTGAGGCGCACGTTCAACGTGCCGCCCTGTTTGCCGTATTTCAACGCATTGTCGATCAAATTGCTCGCCACCTGCGCCAATTGATCCGCATCGGCGATCACCGGCGGCAGATGGTCGGGCAGGTCGAGTTGCAGTGTCACATTCTGCGCCGTCAGTCGCGGCTCAAATCCCGCCACCACGCCATCCACCAGCCCGGCCATATCGACACGGTCCACCAGTGGCTGGTGTTCCGTGAGTTCGATCCGGCTGAGGCTCATCAAATCATCGATCAGCCGGTTCATCCGCTCGGCCTGCTCAGCCATAATCGCCAGGAAGCGCCGCTGTGCCGCCGCGTCATCGGCCGCGGGGCCTTGCAAGGTGGCGATGAAGCCAATCAAACTGGCCAAGGGCGTGCGCAATTCGTGGCTCGCATTGGCGATAAAATCCGCCCGCATCCGCTCCAGCGTGCGTTCGCGAGAGCGGTCAGACAGCACCACAATCGCCTGACCGCCGTCGGCCAAGGGCGGGTCCATAAAGATCACCGTCGCCGCAACCTCCCGCGGCACCGGCACCGGCAGCGAGAATTCTGCCGATTGTTGCGCGCGTTGGTGAAAGCCGCGTTCGATGGCGGCGCGCAGGTCCGGGTGGCGCAGCACGTCGGCCATATCAGAGCCATACGCCGCCCGCGCCGCCTCATTGGCACGGCGCACGCTGCGGTCTGGCCCAAGCACCAGCAGCGGATCGGGCAGGCGCTCCACAATCGCCTCATTGGCGGCGAGCAACTGGCTCACCATCGCCGCGCGATTGGCCAGCGTGCGAGACAGCCGCTCGATGTTGCGCGTCGCCCGCTCAATCGGCGCCAAGCGCGGCGCTGCGGCGGCGGCGGAGAGGGCGGCGGC
>CAIZGT010000103.1 GCA_903932545.1 uncultured Rhodospirillales bacterium | reverse complement strand
GGAGCCTTCTTCCTCGTAATCGACTTTTACGAACTCACCGCCCAGCGACTTGACCTGATCGGCCACCTCGTTGCGGGTGTCATTCGCGCGCACGATGGCGCCGAGGCTTGCAGCGGCACCGATGGCGGCAAGGCCCGCGACGCCAGCACCGGCGATGAACACTTTCGCAGGCGGGATTTTGCCGGCCGCCGTGACTTGCCCGCCGAAGAAGCGGCCGAACTGATTGGCGGCTTCGATCACGGCGCGGTAGCCGGTGATGGAGGCCATCGAGGTGAGCGCGTCCATCTTCTGTGAACGCGACAACAGGCGGGGGATGCAATCCATCGCCAGCACGGTGATGTTGCGGGCGGCGAGCGCCTGCATCAGATCGGGGTTCTGGGCGGGCCAGATGAAGGAGATAAGGGTGGTGCCTTCCTTCAGCAGCGCCACTTCGTCATCCGACGGGGCGCGCACTTTCAGGACGATATCAGACGTGGCGAACAGATCGGCTGCGGACGACGCAATCGCAGCGCCAGCGGCCTGATAGGCAGAATCGTAGCAATCAGCCCCATCGCCAGCGCCGGTTTCAACGGTGACGGAGAAGCCGAGCTTGATCAGCTTTTCAACCACATCCGGAACTGTCGCCACGCGCTTTTCGCGTGGAAAGTGCTCCTTGGGGATCCCTATCATCAGCGACACTGAACCATCTCCCGAATTCACATTCTCGACGATGAGCTTACACGCTCAACCGTCAACTCCTAGAACGTCCAACACGCATTTTTCGAACATGCAGTGCTTTTTCGGCAGCGCAATGTGCGTTGGGGGTGTTCCAAATCTATTTGTAGATGCTGGCCGGACGACGTTGCCCAGGCGCATGACAGATTTTTATGACGTTGCCAATTGTGCAAGGCAATAGGTTTGCTGTGGGATGTACCCGCAAATTGCCCATGCATGACCGGATTTTTGGGTGTGCCTAAAGTTTGGGCAGATCTGGATGCCGCCCTCGACCCGCTGAATCTTTCGCTTAATGAGGATTTGGTGGCGCGCGCGACGGGACGGTCGCTTATCACGGTAAATTCGCGCGCTATTACTTTGCCAACCACTTGGTCGCTGTGCTGTATAATGGCGGATGGACCAACCCCCCTCACAATTTGCGCTTAACACGGCCACCGCGATGATGCGGTGGTTTTGGTGTGGCGTGTGTTCGGGGTTCGGGCTTTGGGCGGGTGAAGCCGATGGCGAGATGGCGATCCATCATTGGATCAGCGGGATTTTTCGCAGGCTCGATGAGATGCTCGCGCAGTATCAGGCGGGCGCGTTGGCATCGGCTACGTCACCGCGTGAGGTGATGCGGGATCGCGAGATGGTGGCCGAATCGCTGGATGTATCTCCGCAAGCTGCGCGGATTGTGCGGCCATTCGCCGTGCGTTCGGTGCAGACGGCCAGAAAACCGCCTGCGGGGCGGATTCAGCAGGCGCGCATGCCATGCCCGAAGCTGCAAATATGCACGATTCTGTTGTCCGGGGGCGCGAGTCCGTCGGTGCGAAAGGCGCGCCGGAGCGGGCGAATTCTTCAAGAAATGGGGTGGCGATTGGAGCGAAAGCACGTCCATATCGTTCCGGTTTGTAATTGAAATTGGTTCAATTACGCTGGAATCGCGGCTATGGGTAGATTTGACGAAGCAATCCCCCGCGCCACGATGTGGCATTTCGATGGGTTGCTTCGTCGCTTTGCGCCGCGCAATGCCGAAGCAGTTTAACGGGTTTTACAAACTCGCTGGAACGCCTGCTTCGGCCAACGCCGCAGCCTGACGGGCGGCGAGGTCTTCGGTTTTGAAATCCTCGATCAACTCGTTGAATAGGCGGCACCAGTTGAGTTCGGCTTTGAGGCGGAAGAACACGCTGCCGAGGCCGATAGCGGAACGGTCCATCAGGACGAATTCTCGCGGGGGCTGGACGGAGCCGACGCGTTTCAGACCGTCATGCACTTTCATCGCCACCGAACGCCCGAAGGTGGGGTCATCCACTTCGGTGATTTTGCGGACGCGGTCGTCACACAGCGGTTCGTAGAGGAATTTGGCCCAGATGT
>CAIZGT010000102.1 GCA_903932545.1 uncultured Rhodospirillales bacterium | reverse complement strand
GCCCACCATGAAGCTGCGCCCAACAAAAACGGCGCTTGCGAGACGATAGAACAGCCCCATCTCGCCCAACGTGTCGCCCAGCCAGATGCCGCCAGCGGGCGGTTTTTCGCCGAGATAGCGCCGTGTGAGTTGCAAATCCGCGTCTTTCGCTGCGATTTCATCGGCAATCGCGGTGCCGCGTTCGGGGTGGCGCGGGACGATGATGGTCAGCAAGCCGGGGAAGCGCGGCAGCAGCAGGCGATGCACCGCAATCGCAATGCGCTCCTCGCCGGGATGTGTGGAGGCGGCGAGCCAAACCGGACGGTCGCCGATCTGGTGGCGCACCCGAAGCAACTCCGCCTCGTCCACTGGCAAGGGCGTGGCGGAGAATTTTAGATTGCCAAGGAACGACACTTGCCGCGCTCCCAGCCCGCGCAGCCGCTCGGCATCCGCCTCACTCTGCGCGAGAATTTCATCAAATAGCCGCAAGATGCGCTGCATCACCGGGCGCACATATTTCCAGCGCCGGAAGCTGCGGTCCGACAGCCGCGCGTTGATCAGCACCAGCGGGATATTCCGCCGCTTCACCGCCCGCAGCATGTTCGGCCATAGCTCACTCTCGACGATCCCGACGACGCAGGGCTCCCAATGGTCGATAAACCGCGCGACCCAGAGCGGCACGTCCAGCGGCACGAAGCGATGTTCCACCACCCGGATCGCGCCAGTGGCGCGGATCCGGCGATCCACCAGCTTGGCCGAGGTGAGGGTGCCGGTGGTGATCAGCACGCGAGTGCCCGGCACCGCGCGCAGAATGTCGATCACCGGGAAGATCGACACCGCCTCGCCCACGCTAGCCGCATGCAACCAGATGAGGTTGCCGGGCAGGCGGATCGAGAGATCACGCCCGCGCCGCTCCGACAGGCGGCGCGGTTCCTCCTTGCCCAGTTCGGCGCGCTTTTGCAGCCAAGCGCGCAGCGAGCCGGAGGCGAGGCGCATCAGCAGGGCGTAAAGCCAGAGCGGGATCATCGACACAGGCGTTGTGCCTCCTCAGCGACATCGTTCAAGGCACTCGTGATGGCGGGCAATGACGCGATGCCACTGCCCGGTGACACCTGGATCGGGGCACCCACCACCAGCACGCCGCGTGAATAGGGGAGTGGCAAGATCATGCGGTCCCAACTCGACAACAGCTTGCAAGGCGATGTGCGGGCCGCGACCGGCAGGATCGGCACGCCCGACAATGAGGCCAGCCGCGCAACCCCAGGGGCCGCCTTGCGGCGTGGGCCGCGCGGGCCGTCTGGCGTGATCACTACTTGGTCGTTGTTTGAAAGCGCGTCCAACATGGTCATCGCTCCCATCGCCCCGCCGCGTTGTTCGCCGTTGCGCGCGGTGGAGCCATAGGCAACCGAGATACCAAAGCGCGCCACCACGTCACCGATGAAGCGGCCATCATTGTGGCGGCTGACCAGCACATAGGATTTCGTTTGTGGCGACGCCGCCCGCGCGCGGCGGAACAATTCCGGCATCAATGGCAGATGCTCATGCCAGAACGCGCAGCTCACCGGCGCGCCCTCGGCATAGGGGGCGAAATTCTCAGCGCCCACCAATTCCCAGCGCGTGGTGCGCAGCGCCCAGGCAAGATAGAAGCCGAGCAGCCGCGCCAACACGCCGAGCACGGCGGAATTGCGAAGCAGCTTTTTCAACATGTGAGGGAAAGACTGGAAATCATGCCCGCGCGGTAGCATGCAGGGGGCTGAGCGGCAATCACGGAAGGCAAACAGATGCGGATCGTTGCAGGCGCGTGGCGCGGCAAGGCGCTGGTCGCACCCGTTGGGCAGACCACGCGACCCACCTCTGAGCGGATGCGTCAGGCGTTGTTCGACATGCTGGCGCATGCGCCGTGGGCTTCGGGGTGCCTCGCCGAGGCTGCGGTGTTGGACGTGTTCGCGGGCACCGGCGCGCTGGGGTTGGAGGCGCTGTCACGCGGGGCGGCGCACGCGATTTTTATGGAAACGGATCGCGCGGCATTGGCAGCGTTGCGGGTGAATATCGCCGCGTGCAAGGCCGAGCCGCGTTCGCAGGTTCTGGCGATTGACGCGCTGAAATCACCGCGCGGCACGGCGTGCTCGCTGGTGTTTCTCGATCCGCCATACGGGCTGGGGCTCGTCCCCGCCGCGATCACCGCCCTGGCCAAGGCGGGCTGGATCGCGAACGGGGCGTTGATTGTGGCGGAGACGGCGGCGGAGGAGGCGTTGGAGCTGCAAGGTGAGATCGTGGCCGAACGCAGCCATGGCGCGGCGCGGACGAGTTTTTGGCGGTTTTAAGCGGCAACCAATCCCCTCTGCCGCATCAGCGGCGCGGTCTGCGGCGCGTGGCCTCGGAATTCGGCGTAGAGCTTCATCGGGTCTTCACTGTCACCAGACGAGAACACTTTCCGTAATCCGGCGGCGAGGGCTGGGTCGAACAAATCGCCCTTTTGCTCAAACGCATCAAACCCGTCCGCATCCAGCACTTCCGCCCAGAGATAGGCATAATATGACGCCGCGTAGCCGCCACCGGCGAACAGATGCTGGAAATGCGCGGCGCGGTGGCGCACGCCAATATCATGCGGCAGGCCGATTTTGGTGAGCACATCGCGCTCAAACGCCACCACATCGAGCGATGCCGGATCGGGATGGCGATGCAGTTCGAGGTCGAGGATGGCGGCGGCGGTGTATTCCGTGGTGCCGAAGCCCTGATTGAAATTGGCGGCGGCTTCGAGCTTATCGATCAGCGACTCGGGAATTGGTTCGTCGGTTTGGAAATGCCGCGCGAATTTGCGCAGCGTTGCGCGCGCTGAAACCCAATGCTCCATGATCTGCGACGGGAATTCCACGAAATCCCGTCGCACCGAGGTGCCGGATTGTGAGGGGTAATACACATCACTCAACAGCCCGTGCAGCGCGTGGCCGAATTCGTGGAACAGCGTCTCGGCATCATCAAAGCTCAGCAAGGTTGGGCTGGATTTGGCGAAATTGTTGACGTTGGTGATGATCGGCGAGATGTCGCCGTTGAGGCGTTCCTGATCGCG
>CAIZGT010000101.1 GCA_903932545.1 uncultured Rhodospirillales bacterium | reverse complement strand
CAACAACGTCTGCAATGCATAGATGGCCGATAAAGCATCACGTGGTGACATTTGATCGGGGTCCAGAGCCTCTAAAGCGTGGCGCAGGGCCTCAGAATTGCTGTCTGGAACAGCGATCTCGGTCTGAGGTGCCGCAAAAAGTGGCAGAGACGCCGCATCAGTCAGGCGTCCGGCGCGGGTCTCCAACGCAGCCAGCAATTGGCCAGCGCGGCGCACCACCGGGCCCGGCACGCCTGCGAGCTTGGCAACATGCACGCCCCAGCTTCGCCCGGCAGCCCCCTTGGCCACTTCATGCAGGAACACCACCTCGCCGCGCCAATCTTTCACCCGCATTGCGTGTGGTGCGAGATTGGGCAGTTCGCCTGAAAGCTGGCTGAGTTCATGGAAGTGTGTGGCAAAAATTGTGCGGCAGCGGAGGGTGTTGTGCAGCGCCTCCAGCACCGCCCAGGCAATCGCCAAACCGTCGAGCGTGGCGGTGCCGCGCCCGATCTCGTCCACCACTACCAGCGAGCGCGGCCCAGCTTGATGCAGGATGGAGGCGGTTTCGGTCATCTCCACCATGAAGGTGGAGCGACCGCGCGCCAGATCATCGGCGGCGCCGACGCGGGAGAACAGCCGGTCCACAATGCCGATGCGCGCTGATGCAGCAGGGACGGGCAGGCCCGACTGGGCGAGGATTACGATCAACGCGTTCTGCCGCAGAAAGGTGGATTTGCCCGCCATGTTCGGCCCGGTGAGCAGCAACAGGCGGCCTTCGGGCGGCAGATTGCAGTCATTCGGCACAAAGGCGGCTTGGCCTGCGATGGCGGCTTCAACCACCGGATGGCGGCCGGCCTTGATCTCGAAATCCGCCGTCTCGGTGAGCAGTGGGCGGCACCAAGTTCCGGGGGCGGCGAGATTGGCGGCGGATTGTATCACATCAAGCCGCGCCAGCGCCTCGGCGCAGGCGGCGATGGGTTCGGCATGTTCGAGTGTCTGTGCCACCATCGCCGCGAAGATCGCCCGCTCCCGCGCCCAGGCGCGGTCAGCGGCTTCGGTGATGCGGCGGTCCAGATCCGAAAGCTCCGGCGTGGTGAAGCGCGCGCCGTTCGCCATGCCTTGGCGCAGCGTGAGCAGCGGGTTGTCGCGCAGCTTCTCCACCGCAATCGCCGGGGCTTCGATGACGTAGCCGAGCTGGGCGTGATGCTTGATCTTGATGCTCGCAACCCCAACGCGTTGCGCGAAATCGAGTTGTAAGGCGGCGATGACCCGGCGGCTGTCGTCACGCAGCGCGCGATGGGCGTCAAGCTCGCCGTCGAAGCCTGCTGCAATCGCGCCCTCCTCCATCCGCGCGGGCGGTGGATCGGCGATGGCGGCGGTAAGGCGGTCGAGGAAAATGGCCGGGGCGTCGAGATCGGCGCGGATGTTGAGCAGGAAGCGGGGCAGCGGTGGGGCGAGCAGCGCATGCAACCGCAGCGAGGCGGCCAGCCCCAGCTTGATCGCCACCAAATCCCTCGGCGTGCCGCGGCCCAGCGAGAGCCGCCCCAACGCACGCGCCATATCCGGCACGCCGCGCAGGCTTGCACGGATTTGCACCGCCAGATCAGCATCGGCGAGTAGATGCGACCAGCCGTCTTGCCGATCAGCAATCGCTTTCGCATCGGTTAACGGTGCCGCCAGCCAAGCGCCGAGCAAGCGCGCGCCGGGGGCAGTGAGCGTGCGTTGCACCGAGGCGAGCAGCGTGTGCGAGAGCGAGCCATCTCGCGCGCGCGCGATCTCCAAACTGGCGCGGGTCGCCGCATCCAACTCCAATCGCCCTGCCTCGCCCTGCGGCATTGGGCGCGACAGGCGCGGCAGCTGACCGGCTTGGGTGAGGCGGACATAATCGAGCAGCATCGCCGCCGCCTGCGCCTCCTCATCGGAGAACGTGCCGAACGCCTCCAGGCTCGCCGCGCCAAACGCTTCGGCGAGCAATCGGCGCGCTTGCACGATCGCGGGAGCACGCGAGTCAAAACTCGTCCTGCCCGAAAAATCGCCGAGATCAAGCGCGCCGGTGGTGAGAATCTCCGCAGCGTCGAGCCGCCCGAGCAGAGCGGGCAATCCGGCGACCGTCACATTTTGTGTCTCGAACAGCCCGGTGGAGATATCAAGCCACGCCGCCCCGATCTGCGCACCATTTGCCACCAGACCAGCAAGAAGATTGGGACGGGCAGATTCCAACAGCGAATCTTCCGTTAATGTCCCCGGCGTGACGAGGCGCACCACATCCCGCCGGATCGGCGCTTTGCCGACGCGCAATTTCGGGTCTTCCATCTGCTCGCCGACCGCGACGCGAAAGCCGCGCCGGATCAATCGCGCCAGATACGCCTCCGCCGCATGCACCGGCACCCCGCACATCGGGATGGGCGCGCCGCCATGTTCGCCGCGATGAGTGAGCGCGATGTCGAGGGCGACCACAGCAGCCTCGGCATCGGCGAAGAACATTTCATAGAAATCGCCCATGCGAAAAAACAGCAACGCATCGGGATTGCGTGCTTTGAGTTCGAACCACTGCGCCATCGCAGGCGTGGCACCATCGGGCGGGGGCGGGGCGAGGCTGGGTTTTGCGTCCATAGCAGCACTGTTACCCAACCTAGCCGCATGTGCGAAGCTTGTGGGTTGTGGCAGTCTCGCAGTCAGAGTTAGATTGTTGCTCGATAAAAGACTTGGGGGAAATAATACAATGGCCGACACACCAGCCGACAAGCAT
>CAIZGT010000100.1 GCA_903932545.1 uncultured Rhodospirillales bacterium | reverse complement strand
GCCTGAAGCCGCGCCGCACCATCCTCACACATATGGGCATCGACATGGATTTCGCCGCACTTGTGCGCGAATTGCCGCCTGGTGTGGAGCCTGCGTTTGACGGGATGGTTCTCGACTTCCAGTAAGATCGCCAGATCGAATTTACATAATATTCGTTATGCGATGTTTGTGTAATCGGAGTGACCGCCCACCCTGTGCGGATGGGCGGGTGTTTCGCAGCGGTATGGTCAATCGAACAGGCCCGAGATGCTGCCCCAGACGCCCAGACCCGCGGTGACACTCATCGTGACCAGGACGACGTATTTATACCAGCCGCGCAGACGCACGGCTTCCGGCAACGCGCGCACCGCCAGCATGAACAGAAAGCCCAGCACCAGAGGCAGCATCAGCGCATTCATCACCTGCACGGCGATGTTGAGCGAAACCAGATCGGGCGCAAACCCCACCACAATCGCAGCCCCGACCACGCAGGCAATGTAGCTGCCATAGAACCAGCGCGCCTGCATTGGGCGCATCTCTAGCGAGCGTTGATAGCCTGCAACCTCGCCCAGTCCCCAAGCCAGCGCCAACGAGGCGACAATGCCTGCCACCAGCCCAGCCCCCAGAACACCCGCGCTGAACACCGCACGACCAAACGTGACGCCGAGCAGTGGGGTGAGCGCATCACTCACCTCCCCCACAGTATTCAGGCTTGGCTGTGTGCCGTCTGCTTGGCTGGCGACCGCGATGGTTGCCGCCGCCGCGATCAGCACCGCCCCCATAATCAACTGCGTGATCACCGCGCCAATCGCGGTATCCCAGCGGGCTGCGCTGAAATGCTCGGGCTTGAGCTTTTTGTCGGCGATGGCGGATTGTTGATAAAACACCATCCACGGCATAATCACAGCACCGATATTGGCGGCGACGAGGTAGAGATATTCCGAATTATGGATCGGGATTTGGAAGGCTTGCGTGGCCATCTCCTTAACGCTCGGATGCGCCGCCCACGCCACCGCGAAAAAAGCGAGTTCGAACAGTCCCACAGCGATCGCTGCACGCTCAACTCGGCGATAAGAGCCGGTGAGCACAATGGCGATCAGCGCGATGGCCGCCATTGGCAATGTGAGCGCGCGGGGCAGTCCGTAGAGATCCCCTACCCCGGCCACGCCAGACAGTTCCGATAGCATCGCCCCCACCGAGGCGACCGCCAAGCCGGTTGCGGACACCCACGCCCAAAACCGGCCGAATGTGTCACGGATCAACTCGCCATGACCACGCCCGGTGAAAATGCCCAGCCTTACGGTGAGTTCTTGGACAATATAAAGAATGGGCATCAGAATAAATTGCAAAAGCAGCAGCTTATAGCCCCACTGCACGCCACTCTGGGCAGCGGTGATCACACTGCCAACATCGGTATCGGCGAGCATCACCACGATCCCCGGACCGAACACCGCCATCGCCGCCGTCAGGCGTGGGCGAACGTGTCGCGGTGCTCGGGCTTGCTCTACCAAATGCGTGGACATCTAGTTGCGACCTATTCTCAATTGCATCTCACTTATAAAGTTCTGCCCGGCTGGTTGTCAAACCTCGAAATTCCATCGAAATCTGGCGTGACGCAGTGAACAACTATTCGTGAGACGCGAATTCATCAGCAAAACATCACAAAACATGTGACGTGCGTCACAGGTAACGAAGTGTGAACAGATCATCCTCCGGTTCTGACGAGATAGGTCAGCCGAAAAAGGATGCAGAAGATGCCGCGTGATGTGATGCACAGGATGCGACGGATTTTGTTTGTGGGAAGCGTGAATCAGCCTGGGGTTTCGGTTGATACCCACATCCTTTCGCAGCTGATCGCGCGCGACCTTCTCGACTTTATCACGGTTGAAACGGCGGTGGCTGCGTTGGATATTCTGGCCAAGCGGG
The DNA here is from genome assembly GCA_903932545.1 of uncultured Rhodospirillales bacterium. GTDB lineage: Bacteria > Pseudomonadota > Alphaproteobacteria > Acetobacterales > Acetobacteraceae > CAIQQQ01. The sequence continues at coordinate 1,482 of CAIZGT010000100.1, read as the reverse complement.
TGCGGCTGTTTGATGCGATCCTGATCAACTCGGTGTTGCCGGATTGCGATGCGGCGATGCTCTGCGCCCGTTTGCGGCGGCGCGACATTCATATTCCAGTCCTGATTTTGGGCGCTGATGATAGTGAAATGGACGTGGTGCGCGGGCTGGATGCCGGAGCCAATGATTATCTTTGCGCCCCTTTCCGTGCGGCAGAGATTTGTGCCCGCTTGCGCGCACAAATCCGCGCTTATGAAACCAGCGATGAGGCGGTGTTGCCAATCGGTCCGTTTGAGTTCCGCCCCGGCAGTCGCGTCCTGGTGCGCCGTTCGACCGGCGTGCGGGTGCGTTTGACGGACAAGGAGGCGGCGGTGTTGAAATTCCTCTACCGCTCAGACATGCCGGTGTCGCGCACCACGCTGTTGCATGAGGTTTGGGGCTATAATGCACGTGCCACCACGCACACGGTGGAGACACACATCTATCGCCTGCGTCGCAAATTGGAGCCGTTGGCCGGGAAAATCACCCTGCTGATCAATGAGGATGGCGGTTATTTGTTGGCGAGGCACCATGATCTGCACGATCTGGGTGAATCGGCGCGGCGCGAGCCGCATATCGCTAAGTTGCCGGTGTTCCGTCCGCTCCACGCAACCGCACAGGTGGGTTTCTGAACGGCTAGAGCCGTGCGAACGTCATTGCTGCCAGCACCGCCAGCGTATCTGGCAGCAATCGCCGATACGCGCCGCGCCGGAGATCGCGCTGCCCGAGAACCGCAGGCAATGCGGCCGCCAGCAACCGGCGCGGCATTGGCCCGGAGGCCGCACGGTAACGCTGCAAGCCAATATCGGCCAATTCACGCAACACTGGTGCGGCGCATCGCGGATCATGGCGAACGTGATCGCCACTCAAGCCGTTCTGGGCCAGCAGTGTTTCAGGCAATTGGCACCGTTGCGCACGGGCAAGGGCGGCGACGTTGGCGATTTGCCCGGCGATGCCATAAACCGCGCCAAGCGCGCGCAAGCGCGGCAGTTCAGTGCCCCCCGCCCCAAGCAGCAAACCAGCCGCGACCGCAAAACCGCCTGCGGTGCCTTCCACGTAAGCGGTGAAGGACTCCAGATCAGCGATCCCCTGATCGGCCTCGTATTCGCGCGCTTCGACCATCGCCAGCAACGCCTGACGATCGAGCAAGCCGTGCTCCAGTGCCTGCCACAGCGGCTCAGCCACCTCATGGCGCTTGAATGTGCCTTCCACGACCTCACGCCACCATTGCAGGCGGATCAATGCGAGCATGCCCACGCTTGCCACTTCGCGCGCGCGGGCGAGTTCGTTGTTGAAGGCGCAGAGCAAAAAATACAGGTCGCGCTTCTCGGCCGGCACGAACAGGCCAGCGAGATAGCGATCTGGGTCGATCGCACGGATTTGGGCGGGTGTGGGTAAAAGACGCAGAGAATTCATCTGGCGCAGGTGGCATGGCGCGATCAATGTGGCAAGGTTGACGCAGCG
>CAIZGT010000099.1 GCA_903932545.1 uncultured Rhodospirillales bacterium | reverse complement strand
TGGACTGCATGCGCGACGCGCGCACGCTCACGATCGTCAAATCCGTCATCGAAATGGCCCACAACCTGGGACTCACCGTCACGGCCGAGAGCTTGCCGATGATCGGGGCGGAGGCAAACATGGCAACGCCGGTGATAAACATCGTCTCACCGATTTGCAGGGAGTTGAAATGCCGCACCCTACCAAGGAACAGCGGGATGACATAGACCGAGCCATAAAGACCGATGCCGACGATGAAGCTGAACAGGCAGCCAAAGGCGAAATTGGCATTCTTGAAGGCGCGCAAATCCACCAATGGCTCGGGCCGGGTCAGCATCCGCCAGAAGAACATCACGCCGCCAATGGCGCAGATCACGCCAAGATCGAACACCAGGGGGTCTTCAAACCATTCATGGCGATTGCCCTCCTCCAGCACGTATTCGAGCGAGCCGAGGAAGGCGGCCATGATCAGCAAGCCGATCATGTCGAAATGCTTGGCCAGGGCTGGGTTCGGCTTATCGATATCAAGGAAGGTCCAGACATTGAACGCGACGATGGCGCCGACCGGGACGTTGATCAGGAACAGCCAGTGCCAACTCAATTGCTGGGTGAGCCAGCCGCCCAAAGTTGGCCCGACCGTGGGCGCGAGGGTTGCGGTGAGGCCAATCAGGATGGAGATCTGCGCGCGTTTCGAGCCGGGGAACAGCAGGAAGGAGGTGGCAAACACGGTGGGGATCATCGCACCCCCGATGAAGCCCTGGCAGGCGCGATAGACCACCATCAGGCCCAAGCTGCTGGCGGTTGCACAGAGCAGCGAGAACACGGTGAAACCGACGGCAGAGATGGTGAACAGCACCCGTGTGGACCACAGCCGCGACAGCCATCCCGACAGCGGGATCATCACGATCTCGGCGATCAAATAGGAGGTTTGCACCTGCGAAACCTCATCGGGGCTGGCGGACAAGCCGGCCTGGATTTCGGCGATGGAGGCGCTGACGATCTGGATGTCGAGGATGGCCATAAACATGCCGAGCACCATCGACATGAAGCCGAGCCACTCTTTCCACCCGATGCGGCGCTCGGGCGGGGCGTTGGAGATCGCAGCGCCGGACATCTCAGATCAGCCCAAACCGCGCCAGCGCCGCGCCGAGAATGCCGACGCGCTTGGGATTGCCATCGCGGGTGTCCACCTCCGCCTTCACCGAGAGCCCGGCGCGCAGCCAGCCAGCGGCTTTGGCTGCGTCATCTTGATCGATCACCAACTTGGTGGGGATGCGTTGCACAACTTTGGTGAAATTGCCGGTCGCGTTCTCCGGCGGCAGCAGCGAGAACAGCGCGCCGGTGGCCGGTGCGATGCTGTCGATATGGCCGCGCACCGCCTGGCTCGGGTCAATATCCGGCGTGAGGATCACCGATTGGCCGGGCTTCATGTGGGCGAGCTGGGTTTCCTTGAAATTCGCGACCACATACAGATTGTTGGGCGACAGCGCGAGAAGTTGCAGCCCCGGTGCCACATACATACCGACCCGCACCGCTTTGTTGCCGACGACACCATCAAAGGGCGCGCGGGTGGTGGTGTAGTCGAGCATGACTTGTGCGGTGTGGACCTGGGCTTGAGCGCTGGCGACTTTCGCCTGAGCCAGCGCCAGCATCGCCTGCGCTACCGCCAAGCCCTGCACCGCCGATTCCCGCTGCGCTTGCGCGCTGCCAACCGCGGCATCGGACTTCAACCGATCAGCCAGCGCCTGATCATTGGCTTGGCGCGAGGTCCAGCCAGCGCCGACGAGGGATTGCGAGCGGGCGGCGTCACTGGTGGCGCGGGTCTGTTCAGCCTGCGCAGATGCGATGGCGGCTTCGGCGGCGGTGATGGCCGCAAGCTGCTGGCCCACCTGACGCTGTGCGACGACGACTGCCGCATCGGCCTCGGCCTGGACGGCGCGGGCCTGATCAAGCTGGGCTTGGCGATCGTCTGTGGCCATCGTCCACAGCACATCGCCTTGCTTGACCACCTGATTATCGGTTACATTGACCGTTGTTATCACGCCATCGACGCGCGGGCCGAGCACGGCAATATCGGACTGGACATAAGCGTTGTTGGTCGACTCGATATAAGTGCCTTCGAGATACCACCAATTCAGTGCCAAGGCGGCGCCGACAATTACCACGATCAACGCGGTGCCCCGCAGCAGTTTTTTGCGCGACAGCGGCGACGCTTCCGACAGCTTGGCAGGGCGGTCATCAGCTTTCGGCTTTTCGGCGATGGCGTTCATGCTTGTCTCCAGGGGTAAACCGGACAGTTCAGTTGACGGGAAGATAGGACGACGCAGCCGCACGTCAAGAGTGAACTGAACAGTTCAGTTCATCCTTGACGTTGACGCTGAGATCGCCAAGATGAGGGATATGAGCGAAACTGCCACCTTATCGGCCGCGGATCCCGCGCCCGACACTGAGATGTCCCCCAAGCTGCGACAGATTGTTGTCGCGGCCGAAGATTTGTTCATGGCGCACGGCTACGGTGCTGTGAGCATGGATCAGGTGGCGCGCACCGCAAACGTGTCCAAGGCCACGCTCTATGCCTATTTCACCTCGAAAGACGCGCTGTTCGCCAGCGTGGTGCGCAACAAGGGGATGCAGACGCCGCTGCGCCCGGATATGTTTCCGGACAACGTGACCGACCTGCGCGCGGCGCTGGAAGAGATTGGCGAACGGTTGATCCGCTTCATGCTGCTGGAACGGACCTTGGCGATTTACCGCATCGCGGTTGCCGAGGCCGCACGCTTTCCAGAATTGGGGATCGCGTTTTACGCCAACGGGCCGCATTGCATGATCGAGCGGTTTTCAGACTGGCTGGGCGTGCTGATTGCGCAGGGTTTGGTGATCGAGACCGACACGCTGATGGCGTCTGAGCAATTCATCGCTTTGGTGCGGGCAAATGTGTTTCTGCGCCGCAGCCTGTCGGTGCCCCCGCTCCCCACCGATGCAGAATTGACCGCATCGGTGAAGTGGGCGGTGGACACTTGGATGAAGGCGTTTGAGACGCAGACGCCGCCTGACGCAAGCTAGCTACGTGACGGCGTGCCGGACGGGTTGGCGTCTGGCTTGGCATGCGCCTTGGCCGCGCGCTGGGCGAGGTAATATGAGCGCAGTTGCTCGGACGTGACGTAGCCTTTGCCGTCCGAGTCAACCTTGCTGAAGCTTTTTATCACGGTATGCCATTTGT
>CAIZGT010000098.1 GCA_903932545.1 uncultured Rhodospirillales bacterium | reverse complement strand
GGCGGGTGCAACCCGCCGTTTGCGTTATGGGATCACGCATGGCGGGTTGCCCCCGCCCCACGACCTTAAAACCCGTATCCCACCCGCATATCATTGCTCGACCGCAGATTGCGGTAACGGGCCATGGCCATCAGCGGGAAGAACAGCTTGTAGCCGTGGTAGCGCAGATAAAACACGCGCGGGAAACCGACGGCGGTGTAGGGCTCTTCTTCCCAGGTGCCGTCTGGCTTTTGCGTGGTTTGCAGATAGGCCACACCGCGCGCCACCGCCGGGTGATTGCCCAAGCCCGCTGCCATCAAGCCCATCAGCGCCCAGGCGGTCTGGGATGGGTTGGAGCGGAAATAGACGCCGCGCGGGGCGTCGGCATAGCTTTCGTTGTCCTCACCCCAGCCGCCATCTTCGCGCTGGGTTTCGAGCAGGAAGCCCGCGCCGCGTTTGATTGCGGGGTCTTCGTGTGACAAGCCCGCCGCGTTGAGCGCGCAGAGCACCGACCAGGTGCCGTAGATGTAGTTGGTGCCCCAACGGCCAAACCAAGAGCCATCGGTGAGTTGCTCCGAGCGCAACCAGGCGATGGCGCGCGCCATGCACGGCTCATCCGCCCGATGGCCGATTTGGGCCAGGAAGCTGACGCAGCGCGCGGTGACGTCTGCAGTGGACGGGTCAAGCAGCGCGCCGTGATCGGCGAACGGGATGTGGTTGAGGTAGTATTTGTTGTTCTCGGCATCAAACGCGCCCCAGCCGCCGTCTTTTGACTGCATGCCGATCACCCATGTTGCCGCGCGGGCGATGCTGTCGGCGTGGCGCAGCTTGTCTTCGCGGTGCAGCAGCATGGCGACGACGGCGGTGTCGTCCACATCGGGGTAATGTGGGTTTTCGTATTGGAACGCCCAGCCGCCAGGGGAGAGGCCGGGGCGTTGGGCGGCCCAGTCTCCGACCACGTCGAGAATTTGCTTCGAACGCAGCCAATCATTGGCGGTTCGCACATCCGGCACGCCGCTGCCATCGGATTCGGCGATGGCGTGGCCCGCAAGCCCAGTGTCCCACACTGGGGAGAGGCAGGGCTGGCAATAGGCGCGGTCGTCCTCGATGACGAGGAGCTTGTGCAGGGCTTTCCAGGCGATGGCGGCGTCTGGGTGGGCGGGATCGTAGCCGAGGATGTCGAACATCATCACGGTGTTGGCCATCGCTGGGTAGATCGCACCCAGGCCGTCTTCGCCGTTGAGGCGTTCGGTGATGAAGGCCACGGCTTTTTGGATTGAGAGTTCGCGCAGACGCTTGGGCAGATGCTGTTCGAGATGAAACAAGAAGCGGTCAATGGTGGCGAACATGTGGCCCCAGATCGAGCGGAACGGGCCTTTGATCCAGTCTTTGATCTGCTCGGGCGGGGTGCAGAATAGCTCCTGCACATGGATATCGAGCGGATTGCGCGCACGCGGCTTTTTGGCCATCAGCACGAGCAACGGCGTGGTGACGGTGCGGGACCAGTAGCTGACTTTGTCCAGATGGAACGGGAACCAGCGCGGCAGCAGCATAATTTCAACCGGCATCACCGGCACCCCGCGCCACGGGATTTCGCCGTAGAGTGCCAATTGGATGCGGGTGAACACGTTGGTGCGCTCGGCCCCCCCGACGGAGAGGATTTTCTCGCGGGCGGCTTTCATGTGTGGCGCGTCAGGTGAATCGCCGATGATTTTCAGCGCGAAATAGGCCTTCACCGAGCAGGAGATTTCGAATTTGCCGCCATGAAACAGCGGCCAGCCGCCGGTGGGGCAAGCGATTTCGCGCAGATAATTGCCGATCTTGCGCTCAAGCTCGGCATCACGACGGTCGAGGAAATGTTGCAGCAGCACGAACTCAGCCGGGATTGTGGCATCGGCTTCGAGTTCAAAGACGAAATGGCCATCCGCGTTTTGATGCGCCTTGAGCGCCGCGCTGGCACGTTCGACGGCGATCTCAAGCGGGGTTGGCGGCGTGATGGCGTTCATGCGCGATCCGGGTTCAGACATCAAAATTGGGGCAGCAATGAGTGTGCCGCCGCTCGACCGGATCGGACGGCACCCTCGATGGTGGAAGGCAATAGGGTGCTGGTCCAGTCTCCCGCAACTGCGAAATGCGCAAAGCCGACCGATGCTGAGGGCCGTCTTGCCTCACTGGCCGCATTTGCGCTGAAGGTTGCGCGCTTTTCGCGGAGGGCGCGATAGGGCGGAATCGGGCTGGATTCGCCGAGCACGGTGCAGATATCGGCCCAACAACGATCGGCCAATGCCTCGTTGGGCGTGGCGGCATAGCGGTTGGCGGCGGAGATGGTGACGGAGAGAATGCCCGTTTTGGCGAACACCCATTCTGCCGTGCCGCCGACGAGGCCGATAAAGCCAGCCGTGTTTAGTGCAGGCGTTGCATCGGTGGGGCCGACGCGGAAGTGGAAATTGGCGATGGCCTCAAATTCCTGCGGCGTGTCGAGGCCGGGCAGCAGCGCTTCGGCGACCCAAGGCGGCACCGCGAGGATGACCGCTTCATCCGCGCCAATCGCCACGCGGCCCCAGGGCAGAACCAAGGCTGCGATGCGATCGCCCGAAATCTCCAGGGCGGCCACCCGCGCGCCGGTGCGCAATGCGCTGCCCTTGCTGGTGAGATAGGCGATGGCTGGGTCCACCAGTGATTCGGACAAGCCCTCCACCGGCACCAGCGGCTCACACGCGCGCCCACCGCGCATCAGCGAGCCTTCCACCACCGCCCAGAGCAGCGAGGCCAGCGCCTCGTGCGGAATGGTGTTCAGGCCAGAGATTGCCAGCGGTTCGAGCAGGCGGCGATAGAGTTCGGTGCCGCCGAGCACTTGCTCAACGGTTGCGTGGGTGGGCGCATTGCGCAGCCGATCAAGCGCCAG
>CAIZGT010000097.1 GCA_903932545.1 uncultured Rhodospirillales bacterium | reverse complement strand
TGGCATTGTCCTCGGCCAGCAGAATCCGCATGCGCTTAGACTGTTCGCCCGGCTGCCCCATGTCCGGCGCTGCCTCGATTTGCTGCGTGGTGTCGATGGCCAATTCGATATCGAATGTGAAGGTGGTGCCCTCACCCACATCACTCACCAGCGCCACCTCGCCGCCCATTTGATGGATCAGCTTGCGACAGATCGCCAATCCGAGCCCCGTGCCGCCGAAGCGGCGCGACATTGAGCCGTCAGCCTGCGCGAAATCCTGGAACAGATTGGACTGCACGCCCGGCTCTATCCCCATCCCGGTGTCGCGCACATCAAACAGCAAACGCGCCCGACCATCACCATACGATTGCAGCTGAATCGAGATTGAAACCCCACCCTTGTCGGTGAATTTCAGCCCGTTATCCGCCAGGTTGAGCAGAATCTGCCGCAGCCGCCCTGGGTCGCCAATCAGGCGGTTGGGCACGTCCTGTCGCACCATCGTGTGCAGATACAGGCCCTTTGCATTGGCCTTGGGCACCATCAACTGCGTGACGGAATTCAGCACCTGATCCAGCGCAAACGGGATCGTCTCCATCTCCAGCTTGCCGGCCTCAAGCTTCGAGAAATCTAGAATATCGTTGATGATGCGCAGCAGGTTGTCGCCAGAATCGCGCAACGTCTCGGCATAGCGGCGTTCATTTGTGCCCAATTTGCCGTCAAGCAGCATGCCGGTCATCCCGATCATGCCATTGAGCGGTGTGCGGAGTTCGTGGCTGACCACGGCAAGGAAGTTGGAGCGTGCATCCGACGCAGCCTGCGCCGCATCACGTGCCGCCTTCAGCGCCGCTTCATGCTGCGTGCGCTGGGTCACGTCGCTGATGCTGCGAACCGCGCCGCCGCTTGGCAGGCGCTGGGTGCGCACTTCAATCACCTGCCCATTCGGACGGGTGCGCTCATAAGTGTTGGCAATCACCGTCCCACGGCGCGCCATTTTGCGCAGATCAATGGCGCCGATCGCAGACTGGCCCTCAGACGGGTATTCGCCCTGCGACAATTGCCAGTCGAAAATCTCACGCATCGTTAAGCCATCGCGCACCATGCCCTCGGGCAGGCTGAGCAGTTCAGCGGCACGGTGGTTCATCACCGGCACGCGCCCATCGGCATCAATCATCACGATGCCTTGCGAGATGTTTTCCAGCGTGGCGGTCAATTGCTCCTGTGCCCGGTCACGCAACTGGCGCGCGCGGACGAGCAATCCGGCCAGCAGGCCTAAAAGCAAAGTCAGCGCCACACCAGCGGTGATGTATTTGCGGACATCGGTGTGATAGGCGGCGAACACCTCATCCGTGCTCAGCCCGACCAATACCGCCAAACCGTAATTGTCGAGGCGGCGGTAGCTGAAAATACGTTCCACCCCATCCTCAGGGCTAACCGTGCGAAAGCTACCGCTCGGTGTGTCTGAGTGCAGTTGCTTCAGCGTTGTCTCGCCCGCCGAGCGACCGATTGTGTCGGCGATATCCGGCCCGCGGGCGCGGATCAGTCCGTCATTGAGGCCGACCAGCGCGATGCTGCCTTTGCCGATCGACAGCGAATCGTAAAACCGAGAGAGCGCATAAGGATCGAGTGAGACCACCAGAACACCGTCAAGTGCGCCATTGCTGTCGAACAATTTGCGGGTGAACTGGAGCGACCATTTCTGCGAGACCCGGCCGATCAGGGGGGCGCTGATGAAAAGGTTATCAGCGGACGAGGTGAGATGCGTTTTGATGTGTTCACGATCAGACAGGTCCACCCGGCCGGTGAATGGCAGATTGCCCGCGGTCATGATGCCATGACGGTCCACCGACGAAATCTGCACCGTGGTGCCGCCCAGCGTGTCGTGGGCGGGGGCCAGGGCGGCAAGATCAAAATGGGCAGGGTCAGCGCGATAGGCGTTGCGCAGGATGTGTAGAACCTGATCCACGCCTTCAATGCTGCGATTCACGTTTTCGCCAAAGCCGCGCGCAAGATTGGAGGTGTTTTCAATTGCCGCCGAATTCGCTTGGCGCCACTCAACGCCCAAATGCGTGGCAATACTCACCCACACCGCCACCAGCGCAAGTGCGACCGGCAGCCATGACGGCACCTGTGGCAGGCGAGATTTCGGTTGGCGCAGGAGAAGCGGGTTGAGCATATCGGTCTTACTCAGAGGTGATCACAAACCCGTGATAACACGAACCCGTGAACAAACTTGAGAAAAAAATACTTGCCCGACATGCATGTTCACAAAAGTCAACATAGCTTGACAAAAATATATGATTTTTCGACGTGTCGCCGTCTATATCGCGCCGATATGTCTCTCAACGATGCTCTGAACGCGGGTCGAAAGCGTGTTGCAGCGCATCACCGAGAAAGTTTACGGCGATGACTGTGAGAAAAATCAGCACCCCTGGATAAATCGCCAATGCAGGCGCTGTGGTCACCAGTTCCTGCGCGTTGTTGAGCATGTTGCCCCAACTCGGCGTGGGCGGCACCACCCCGAAGCCCAAGAAGCTCAGCACACTTTCGAACAAAATCACTCCCCGATCGTGAGCGTGAAGCTGACGATGATCGGCGTGGCGATGTTGGGCAGGATATGCTGGCGGATGATAAATCCGGTTCCGCCGCCTGCCGCCCGCGCCGCCCGCACATAGTCTCGCTCGCGGATTTGCAGCGTGGCAGCGCGCACCAGTCGGGCTATCGAAGTCCAATCCACCAGCGCGATGATCACCACGATGCGCCAAAATCCTGCTGCCCCGGAATGCGCGAAGCTCGCTGAGAAGCCGAGCTTGGTGAGGTCTACTGCGCCCAGCACAATGAGCAGGGGCAGCAACGGCAACGCAATCATGCCGTCGGTGATGCGCATCAACACAGCGTCGATCCGCCCGCCCAGCATCCCAGCGCTCACCCCGATCACCAACCCGACCAGCCCGCCAAGCAGTGTGGCGAGCAAGCCGACGAGCAGAGACATCTGCCCGCCCAGCATCAGCCGCAACAACACATCCCGCCCCGCTTCGTCCATCCCAAGCGGATGCAGCACGCTTGGCGGATCGAATCGGGCGAGCAGATCCGCCTCGTTCGGGTCCATGCCGGTGATTGCGGCCAGCGGGAAAGCGGCAAGAGTGAACACGACCAACCCGCCCAGTAGGATCAGGCTCGCCATCCCAGCCCGATGGTTCCGCAGCCGTTGCCAGCGCAGATGCCAAATGCCAGCGTTCACAGCCGTATCCTCGGATCAAGCCACGCATAGCCGAGATCGGCGGCGAGGTTGGCGAGCAGGGTGATCAGAGTGGCGAACAGCAACCCGCTCAAGGCGAGATTAAAATCGTTGGACAGGATCGCGTCGTAGATCACTTTCCCCATGCCTGGCTGGGCGAACATCGTTTCAGTGAGCAGGGCACCGCTGAATAAGGTACCGAAATTTGTGGCCATCACCGTCAGCACCGGGATCATCGCCGGTCGTAGCGCATGGATCAGCAGCACCCGCCGCTCCGGATTGCCCTTAGCGCGGGCGGTGCGGATGTGATCCAGGCGCATGGTTTCCACCATGCTGGCGCGCACGTAGCGGGTGAAGCCGCCGGTGTTGGCAAGTGCCAGGGTTGCCACCGGCATGATCAGATGACGCATCCGGTCGAGCACTCCGCCATCGCCCATATTGGCTGCCCCGCTGGCCGGTAGCCAATGCAGTTGCACGGCGAACACCAAGATCATCATCAAGGCGAGCCAAAACACTGGCACCGAAATCCCGGCAAACGCGGTAAAGCTGATCGCATGGTCAAGCCAGCCGCCAGGGCGGATGGCGCTGACGATGCCGAGCACCAGGGCGAGGACAACCGAGATCACAAAGCTGATCAGCATCAACTGGCAGGTGGTCCAAAGTGCCGGGGCGAGCACCGCCCACACCGGAATTGCATGGCTGCGCGAATAGCCGAAATCACCCTGCAATACGGCCAATAGCCAATGCGCATAGCGCAGCCACAACGGCTGATCGAGGCCATAGATCAGCCGCAGCCGCGCCACCGCCTCGGGCGTGATGCCGGGCTGCGAGGCAAGCATCATATCGAGCGGATCACCGGGCATCAGGCCGATCAGCGTGTAGATCACCAAGCTCATCACCAGCAGCACGAGGGCGGTCTGGCTGACCCGGTTGAGCAAGAAGCGCCGCATCTGCTAGCTCCTCCCGAGTGGAAAATGGCACGCGGCGGCATGGCCGGGCGCGATCTCGGACAGCGCCGGAACCTCGAGCCCACAACGCGCCTGTGCCTGGGGGCAGCGTGGATGAAACACACAACCCGGCGGTGGGGCGATTGGGCTGGGCATCTCCCCTGCGATCACCGCCCGACGCGCCCGCTTCATTCCGATGCGCGGCATGGCAGCGAGCAGGGATGCGGTATAGGGGTGCGCGGTTTGGCCGAAAATTGCGTCACGTGAGGCAAGTTCCACCAGATTCCCCAGATACAGCACCGCCACCCGGTCAGCGAGGTGATGCACCACCGCCAGATCATGGCTGATGAACAGCAGCGCCAGCGCGTGCTGGGATTGGATGTCGTGCATCAGATTGATAATCTGGCTCTGCACACTGACATCCAGCGCCGACAATGGCTCATCAGCCACCATCAATTGTGGGTTTGGAGCCAGCGCGCGGGCGATGGCGATGCGTTGGCGTTGGCCACCTGAGAATTCATGCGCAAAACGTCCCAGTGCATCTTCTGGCAGCCCGACAAGTTGCACCAATTCCGCCGCCCGCGCCCGCCGAGACGCGCGATCGCCGATGCGCTGGATCAGCAGTGGCTCGGCGATGATATCCGCCACCGTCATGCGCGGGTCGAGTGCGCCGAATGGGTCTTGAAATATAATCTGAATCGCGCGGCGCGGCAGGTTCAGCGCCATCCGCCCCGCACTGACTGCTTGCAGCCCGGCGATGGTGAAGCCGAGGGTTGATTTTCCACTCCCACTTTCGCCCACCAAGGCAAGCACTTCGCCGGGGGCGATGGAGAACGAAACGCCATCAACCGCGCGCACCACGCCCGATGAGGTTGGGAAGTGGACGGAGAGATTTTCGAGGGTGAGAAGGGGGGTCATTGGCGCGGTCCGTTCGCGATGACGATTTTCATCATGCGCGCACACACGCCACAAAATGATCGGGTGCTACTTCTCGTAACTCGGGCACAACCATGCATGCTCGGTCCGCCCGCGCACATCGTGGCGCAAACGCGCATCCCGGCGTGGAACCGCCAAGTTGGCCGGAAATCGTTGCCATGCGTTCGGCCCGCCGCGACGGATCCGGCAGCGTAGCGATTAGCGCCAGCGTATAAGGATGGCGCGGCGCTGCGAATAACGCGTCAGCACTCGCGCGCTCCACCACACGTCCGGCATACATCACCGCAATCTCGTCGGCCACTTCGCTCACCACAGCAAGATTATGGCTGATGAACAGCATCGCCATCCCGGTCTCGGCCTGCTTCTCAGCCAGCAGATCGAGAATTTGCGCTTGGATTGTCACGTCAAGCGCCGTGGTCGGCTCGTCGGCCACCAGCAGCGCGGGCTGGCCTGCCAACGCCATCGCAATCATCGCGCGCTGGCGCATGCCGCCGGAGAGCAGATGCGGATAGGCCTGCGCCCGCGCCGCCGCCGCGGCAATGCCCGCCGCGTCAAGCAAACGCACCGCCTCCGCCTCAGCCTGCGCCCAACTGGCGGCCCGATGCAGCACCATTGCCTCAGCGATCTGGTGGCCGATTCGCATCACTGGGTTGAGGGCCGTCATCGGCTCCTGAAACACCATCGCAATCTGCGCGCCGCGTATCGCCTGCCAGTCCCTGGCGGATTGGCTCAGCAACTCTTGTCCTTGCAGTGTTACACTGCCAGACACTTCGCCCGGCTGCGGCACCAGTCCCAGCAGGGCGAGTGCGCTGAGGGATTTACCGCTCCCGCTCTCCCCCACCACGCCCAAGGTTTTTCCGGCTTCAAGCCGATACGACACGCCAGCCACACGCTGATGCCCGCCGAAGGACACCCGCAAATCGGTCACGGTCAGCAGTGGCGTCAATCGGGCCGCCACTGTTCGGCCCATAACACCGCATAATCGGTGTGTCCGGTCGGTTCCAGATTGTGCAGCCATTTGGGCAGCGCGTGGATTTCCACCCGCTGGAACATCGGTAAGGATGGCAATTCATCGGCATAAGCGCGCTGAATCGCCGCCCAAGCTTCGGCGCGTTTGTCAGTGTCCAACTCGGTCTCAATGGTTTTAATCGCTCCGTCCACCGCATCATTACGCCAGCCTGGGTAGTTGGTGCCGGACCAATTATTCTCCGCACTCGGGATCTGGTCGCTGCCCATGATTTGGCGCGGGCTGCCGGTGGCGCTAAACAGCCAGGAATACAGCACGCCGCCTTGAAAATTCCGATGCTTGAGGCTTTCGTTAAACAGGACGTGCGACGGGTCGTTGTGGACAATCATCTCCACACACACCGCTTTCCACTCGCTTTGGATCGCCTGCTCGGTGGCTTCGCGCAGCTTCGATCCGGCGCTGACACGGAATTCCACTGTAAGCCTGGTATTCGCAGCGTCACGGCAAATGCCGTCTGGCCCTGGTGTCCACCCTGCCTCGGCCAACATTTGGCGCGCACGTGCAGGGTTGTAGGGGTATTTCGGCACGTCATCGATATGGAACGGACTGAGGGTTCCAACCGAACTGTCAGCGATCCTGAATTTGGCATCATAGAGTTTGGTGGCGATGGCACGTCGATCAATCGCCGTGAGCAATGCGCGGCGAACGCGGACATCGCTCAGGATCGGGTTATCGAGTTGCAGGTCGATATGATCAAAGCCGAGCGATGGCTTGAATATATAGTTGTAGCGCGTGGGTTGAGTGCGGGCGAGGGTGAGCGCTTGGTCAACCGTCAGCCCGAAGCCTTCGCCGGGAGCCATATCAACGTCACCAGACAACAAAGAGGCCAGCAACGCCGCGCTGCTGTCTGCCGCGCGCAGTATGATGTGCTTCAAATACGGCTTGCTGCCCGTCCAATATGGATTGGGTTCCAGCAGCACTGCGTTGCCACCGCTGATTTGCACTGGCACGAACGGGCCATTCCATAGCCCCGGCGTGGTGGGCGCCCGGCTGTAGAGGCTTTGATGCACATACTCAGCAGGCCCCGCTGCGTCATAAATCGGGCCTTCGAGATGCTCGGGCAGCAGCGTGCCGATATTGTCGAATACACTGCTCACCTCGTCCAAATGCAGAATTGCGGTGACATCATCAATCACCTCCACCGACTCCACCCGCCCCCAAGTGTGGGTGTTGACGAACCCAGAGTGCGGATCGCGACCGACTTTTGCGGTGAAGGCGATGTCGCGGGCGGTGAGCGGCGCGCCATCCCCCCATTTCAGCCCCTCGCGCAGCTTCACTGTCACGCGCATGCCTGGCAGACCGGGCGGGCGCTCGTCGATGCTCACCATGCCATTGTCGAGGCTTGGCAACTCCGCGCACAGCAGGCAGACATTTTGCCCGCTCGCGTCGTAGGCGGTTACCGGGCGGAGGACGAAACCCTCGATATAGGTTTTCACCGCCTCCGGTTCGGCGTTTGGGTGAAATTGCGCCGGGAAGCTCGCCAGACCAATTTTCAGTGTATCCCGCGCATTGGCAGGGGATACCGCCAGCGCCACGGCAAGCAGGATAACTGCCCGGATCGATGTCATTGCGCGCGCCAGTTTTCCGACCATAACGGGCTCATATCGCCATGCCCTGTCGCTGCAAACCCCTTAAACCATACCGGCAACACATAAGCCTCAGCGCGGAAGAATAATGGCAGCACCCATAGCTGTTCGGCGTAGATGCGTTGCATATCCACCCAAAGCGTCCGCCGCTTCTGTGGGTCAAGCTCCCCGTCGGCCGCGTCGATATCAGCGTCTAGGGCGGGGTTGTTCATGGCGATGTAATTTGCCCCGCCGTAATTGTTGGCAGCTGTCGGCACCTGAGTGGAATAAAGCGTTTTGCGCGGGCTTTCGTTGACCACGCTCGACCATGCATACATCGTCATCCCGCTGAACAGCCGCTTCTTAAGCGTTTCGCCGAACAGGCTGCGCGCAGGCTCATTGCGGATAACCACTGAAATACAGGCTGATTTCCAGGCACTTTGCAGCACTTGCTCGGTGAGTTCGCGCAGCTTGTTGCCGGCGGTGGTGGCGATTTCCAATTGCAGTTTGTCGCCTTTGGCGTTTTGACAAATCCCGTCCGCGCCAAGAAGCCAGCCCGCTTCTGCAAGCAACGCGCGCGCGCGGGTGGGATCATAGGGATAGGTTTGGGTCTGATCGGTGTAATTCGGGTCCAGAGGGTTCACCCACGTGGCGGCAACCGGCTGCTTGCCATCGAACAATTTGCGCACCAAGGTCTGTCGATCAATCGCCAGCAACAGCGCTTGGCGCACCCGCACATCGGACAAAAGCGGATTGTCGCGCTGCAGATCGATATGCTCGTATGTCAGGCTCGGCTTAAACAGAAACGCAAAGCGTGCGGGCGCTTTTTTTTGTAAGGCGAGCACCTGATCGATGGTCAGTGATGGCGCATCGCCTGGAGCCATGTCGATATCGCCGGATTCGAGGTTGGCGGCGAGGGCTGCGGTGTTGTCGATGGTGCGCACCACGATGCGGTGAAAGAACGGCGGCGCGCCGTGCCAATGTGGATTTGGCTCCAGCACGATCTGCGCTCCCGTATCATACTGGGTGACCAAGTAAGGCCCGTTATACAGGCCCGGATTGGTTGGGGTGCGGCTATAGAGCGTGCTGTGCAGATAGTCCCCCGCCTGTGCTGCGGGCGCTTCCAAATGGGCGGGCAGCAAATCGTCCCACAGATTGTAATCCACTGCCACGCGGTTGAGATGCAGCACGAAGCTTTGGGCATCCAGCACATCTATGCGGCTGGCGCGCTCCCAGCCGTGAGAATTGGTGAAACCTGAGGCCGGGTTATGGCCCAATTCCCAGGTAAATTTCACGTCCTGCGTCGTCACTTTTGTGCCGTCGCCCCAGACCAGATCGGGGCGCAGGGTGAACGTTACCGCCAGTCCGCGTGTGCCATCCGGCGCTGTCTCGAATACTGCCCCGCCGTTGTCGATGCTCGGCAGCGTGGTGCAGAGCATGCAGACGGGCTTCCAGTCAGCGTCAAACGCGCTGATCGGCCGGCTGACGAAGCCGAGCACGTAGGATTTCACCACCGTTGCATCGGTGTTTGGGTTCAAACTGGGGGCGAATTGGGCGACGCCGATGACCAGATCATCCTTCGCCTGCGCCATCGGGATTGCGGCTGAAAGGCCGAGTAGAACCGTAGCAACCGCCCTGAGCATCCACATCCAGCAACCTCTGACTTGCCTAGATGCATCTGATCGGCTCTTGCTCCCACAAGTCAACGAGGGAGGATAGAATGTTCACACAATCGCGACAGGGGTTACGGGCGATTTTGAACAGTGATGCCTGCATTTCGCCGGCGTCTGTGTTTGACCCGATTTCGATGCGTCTGGCCCAGGATCTCGGCTTTATGCTGGCGATGTTCGCCGGATCAACCGCTTCGCTGGCAATTCACGGTGCGCCGGACATTGTTTTGATCACCCTGACCGAATTCGCCGACCTTGCCGGGCGCATCACCCGCGCGGGTGATCTGCCGCTGCTGGTGGATGCCGATCACGGTTACGGCAACGCCCTCAACGCCCAACGCTGCGTGCTTGAGTTGGAGCGTGCTGGGATTGCGGGAATGACGTTGGAAGATACCGACCTGCCAACGCCGTTCTCTACCAATAAGCCGCGTTTGCTATCGCATGAGGAAGGCTTGGGCAAAATCCGTGCGGCACTTGCGACAAAGCGTGATCCAAATATGGTGATTGTGGGTCGCACTTCGGCGCTAAATATCGCCGGGTTGGATGAAGCGGTGGCGCGCGGCAAGCTGTATTCTGCGGCTGGTGTAGACGCCCTGTTCTTCACCGGAGTGGAAGAACTTGCACCACTCCAGGCAATCCGCGCGGTGACCAACCTGCCGATCATTCTCGGCGGCACCAAAATAAAGGACGTCGCTGCCCTGGCTGCGCTCGGCGTGCGCATCGCCCTGCGCGGCCATCAGCCGATTCAGGCGGCAATTCAGGCGGTATATGAAACGATGAAGGCGCAGAAAGACGGCACCGACCTGCCCAAACTCGCAAGCCCCGCCTTGCTGGCGCAGGTGACGCGGGAGGCGGATTACAAGGCGGCAGCGGCGGCGTATTTGGGCGGATAACGCCGCATATGGCGGCTCAGGCAGTCAGCCACGCGGCGGCACAGTGCGGCGATGAAGGGAGCAATCCCGCCTTTTACAGCGGGCTTTGCCACTGCACGCGGTGTGATGTGGCTGGCATTGCCCATCGCCACGTCAATCGCCGCTCGCACCTTGCCGCGCGCGCGGTGCAGGAGCACGCGCTGATTTTCGGCTGACACGCCAAGCAGGGCGCAGACTTCCTCACTCGGTCGGTCTTCAATGTCACGCAACAAGATGGTAGCCTTCTGCGCTGCAGGCAGGGTTTCGATGGCCGCTTGCACCAATTCCCACAATTGCCGCCCGCCAATCACCCGCTCCGGGTCAAGCACATCCCATAAGGCGGGCAACTCGATCCAATGCCCATCCGTGCCGAATTCTGAGGCGTCCACCGCGCGCTCCACCCCGTCCAGGCCGGGCAACGCCACGGTGCGGCCTTCGGCGGCGATGCGGGTACGGGCGCGGTTGCGGGCGATGGTGAACAGCCAACCCGCCAGCGAGGAGCGCCCCTCGAAGCGATTGATGTTGCGAAACACCGCGAGCCACGTGTCTTGCACTACCTCTTCGGCCTGCGCCTGGCTCCCAATGACCCCCTGCGCCACCCCCACCAGGGTTGCGTGATAACGGCGGATTAGACGGCGATAGGCCGCATCGTCACCTTGGCGTAAGCGGGCAAGGAATTCAGGCGTGTCAAAATCGGCATCTTGCGCGCGCACCCTCGTCTCCCTTAACGCGATGCTGATCTAGAACATTGTTCGGCAGGGCTGTCACGCTTTGGCGTATGACGAGTCACGGATGATGGTGCTCATAAAAGGATGTGCCATGCTGGTGTGCCGCGATGTGACCGAAATGACAACCGACTATCTCGACCACGCTCTGCCGCTTGGCCAGCGCGTGGCGATACGATGGCATTTGGCCATTTGCAGCTTTTGTCGTCGCCATCTGCGCCAAGTTCGCGCCACAATCCGGTTGTTGGGCAGTATGCCCCGCCCAGACGTGGCACCGGAACGCGAAGCAGTTCTCCTGTCCGAATTGCACCGCGTGCTGCCCGAATCGCAGCCCGACAGCGGCTAATCCCGCGAAGTTGCGTGTGGGGCCAGCCACCCCATCGTGGCATTCGGCTCTGAATCGGTGGTTGGCAGATAGGGCTTGATGTCCAGCAAAGCTGTGCCGTTGAGGCAGTCGAGATGGAAAACCCGCAACCGTCCTGGGCCATCAAATCCGTCGAACTTCACCACCGATAACGCCACCGGGTTCGGTCGCCACGGTGCGCGCGTGCTAAACACCCCACGCGGCGCGCTGTCGAAGGGGGGCGTGAACACCAATCGCGCAGACGTGGATGCATGCATCCAATACAGCAAAATCAAATGGCTGAATTCCTCCAACCCCTGCAACCCCGGCTGAAATTCTGGATCGACCACCGCATGGCAAACCGGCGCAGGCTTGAATTGCCGCCCGTTGCGCGGACAGTCTGCTGTGGTGAGGAAAGGGGTTTGCAGGATGCCAATAGGTTGCAACACAGCGTTCATGCGGGCGCGCGCTCCGTGATTGGATAATGGTAAACACATCAGAACAGTTGGGCTAATGATAATTTCTCACCCGCGTTATCTGTTCATTATGGTTTTCCCAAGCAAATCGTGTCAAAGATACGACCAACGATAAGCGTCTTTTGTCGAATTACAGCGTCCGATTGTCAAATATCAGGAGATCGTACGGGTGCCATCTGGAGAGACGCGCTTGCGGCGGCCTCAATTCCTGACATGGGACAAAGCCGGTGCGGTTTCCATCAGCCGCTCGTTAAAATTGATCGCGTTGCTGGCGGTTGCCGTGATGTTCATCATCACGTTTGAGCAGCTGACCGCATTGCGCGCCACCATGCTGGCCGAAACCACCAGTCAAATGGCGCGGTTGGGTATGGTGCTCGCGGAACAAACCAGCCGGGCGGTGGATACGGCTGATTTGGTGCTGCGCGGGATGATCGACAGCTATTATCGTAATCCACACGCATTGGATGAAACTCGCGAGACGGCCAAGCGACGCATCATCGGTCTGCGTCAGGTGGAGGCGCTGGAACTCATCGCCGCGAACGGGCAGGTGATTATCAGCACCCAATCGGCCCTGGAGACACGCTTGCCACCGATGGCGCTGGCCTTGCTCGCGCGGCACGAGAGCGATCCAAACGTGGGCGTGCTACTCAGCGAGCCGTTTCGGGATGCCAACGGCACATGGGTGACGTTGCTGACGCGTCGGATGACCGACACGGCTGGAAACTTCAACGGCATTGGCGCGATTTGGATCAATCTAAGTTATTTCGAGGATTTTTACGGCTCGGTGCAGCTTGGCGATGATGGCGCAATTTTGTTGCATCGCCGCGATGGCACCGTGCTGGCGCGGTTTCCGCACAATGATCAGGTGGTTGGTGCGTCCTACGCCGATCTACCTCCGTTCCGGGATGTGCTGTCAAAGGCGCAGGCGGGAACGCTGGAGATGGACAGCGTGCTCGACAACAGCCGCCGCATCTTGGCAATCCGCGCGCTGAAGTCCTTCCCGCTGGCGGTGAATATTTCGGTCAACAAAGACCCGGTGCTGGCCGGTTGGCGCCGTCACGCCTGGGCGTTTAGCCTGTCAATGCTGGTTGGCTCAGTGGTGGCCGTGGTGCTGATGTTCAAACTCGCGTCCCGAACGGAACAGGTGGAGCGCCTGCTGGCCAACACCACCGCCGCCCGCCGCGTGGCGGAAGCAGCAAATCGCGATCTGACGGTTCAGATGGAAGAGCGCCAACGCGCCGAGCTGGCGCTGCGAAATGCACAGCGGCTAGAGGCGGTGGGGCAGCTTACCGGCGGTGTGGCGCATGATTTCAACAATTTGCTCACGGTTATTCTGGGCAATATCGATCTGATGCAGACCAATCCGGCCGCGTCCATCTTCACCGGACGCTTGACCACGATGCGCTCAGCGGCCGAGCGCGGGGCGCGGCTGGTCTCACAGCTGCTCGCTTTTTCGCGTCGTCAGCCTTTGCTTGCCCGTGCAGTTGATCTCTCCAAGCTGATCGAGGGTATGCGACCTTTGCTGGAAAGTGCTGTGGGATCACAGGTTTCGATCAGCATCGACCTTGCCCCCGACGTGCCGCCTGCCCTGGTTGACCAAACTCAGATTGAGCTGGTCATTCTCAACCTCGCCATCAACGCGCGGGACGCCATGCCGGGCGGTGGCGCATTGCGCCTCGAACTGCGAAAGCTGGAACTGACCACAGGGCGGATGCCCTGGGCGGTGCGGCCAAATGCCGAACCCGGCCCTGAGCTTGCATCCGGCACATATGTTCGGTTGCGGGTGACTGACACGGGAACCGGCATGAGCCCAGATGTGCTCGGTCGGGCGTTTGAGCCTTATTTCACCACCAAAGCCCAAGGCGCAGGCTCTGGTTTGGGTCTTAGTCAGGTATATGGTGTGGCGCATCAATCGGGCGGTACAGCACGGATCGAAACCCAACTTGGGAGGGGTACGACAATCGAAGTCCTGCTGCCCAAAGCTCAGATGGAAGAATTGGCGTCGGAGTTGTCCACTGATATCAGCCCAGGCACGATGGAAGGCACTGGCGAGGCGTATCTGTTGGTGGTGGACGATGACACTGATGTGCGCGTGACCACAGCCCTATTGCTGCGCCGGATGGGCTATCATGTGACAGAAGCCGCCAGTGCTGGCGAGGCGTTGATGGCGCTGGAATTGGACAGCAACATCGAATTGCTGCTCACCGATGTGGTTATGCCCGAAGTGAGCGGCCCGGAATTGGCGCGCAAAGCGCGGTTGGTGCGCCCCGATCTGCCGATCGTGTATTTCTCCGGCTATGCCGATCCCGAGGCGATTGTGGGGGCTATTCCGATCTCGCGTTTGCTCCGAAAGCCGTTCCGCCCTGCTGAACTGGTCGCGCTGATCGAATCTGCCCTTGCCGATTCACGTGCCGATCAGGTGGTGCCAGACGCTGTCTGATCGATCAACCGCCAACTCTATCAAGGGCTGGGCATTGCAGCAGACACCACACGCGACGGTTTTTTGCTGTCATCGCAGCTATCCCCTTGGCGCTTGAGAACACGCAAGCCGTCAAACATCGCAATCTGGCGGTAATGGCGCCAAGCCTTGGCGAAATCCGTGTCTGACGCGATGAGGTAACTCACGAAGTTAATCCCACCGCGTGCGTCCACCACCGCGATATCTGGGCAGCCTTTTACGAAATCCCGTGCCACCCATTGGCGGATCGGCCATTCCTTCGGTGCTTTCCCATCTTCCTGGACGCGCCACATCTCGCCGCGCAACGCCCACATCGAGTCAAAGCGCGATGTCCAGACCACGCCGGTGTTGTTGACCACGGGAAAGCCAAGCTCGATCCATTCTGAGAAGGCCAGATAGGTGCGGGCATGTTAGCGCCGGATGATCTTTTCAATGCGCATTTCGGTGGATTGCTCAGGCTCCATGGCGCTGATGATCCAAGGCCGCATACGAACCGCCTCACCAAAGGCAAGAGTCCCGATCGAAACCAGCGCCATAAACGCACAAGCCAGTGTACGTGCTGTGGGCCAGAAATTGGCGCCCGCGCGTGACATATCCGTTATCATGCTGGGTAGCTTGTCGGCGGCCCAGAACATCAGGGCGAGCACCACTGCTACCACTGCTGGTATCCGGTGATAAAACCAGTTCTTGCCTTGCAGAAAATACACCGCCGTCGCGCCAAGTGCGAAGCACATCAGCACGGTGAACATCGCTTCGGCAAAGCTGGTGCGCTGGTTCGGGTGGCGGTAGCAGAGCAGCCAAATCATGCAAAGCACCGCGTCACCCAGCAACAGCGATGTGGCTTTCTGGATTAAGTCCAAAACCGTTACATCGGTGCCGCCATAAAGCGCCAACGCCAGCGGGACGGCATGGTCGAGGAACGCAGGGCAAAAAATCAAAATGCTCACCGCGTAAAGCAAGGCAGCGATAACCCCTGCAACCGGCGCGGCGCGCAACACTGGGCGATGGCGCAGCCAGCCAACCAGTTCTGGCAGCACAAAGGCCAAGCCATAAGTTGGTTTGAGCGCGCATCCCAAGCCGGCCAGCACGCCCACCGCAATGCCTTGCCGACGCGGGAGCGAGCCGCCATTCAGCCAGATCGCCATGCCTGCCAAATACGGCAACACTGAAGCTGCCATAAGATGCTCGCGCTGGCCGAATTCCACGCCGGGCAGCGCCAACAACAAGGTGCCGATCGCACAGAACACTGGGGTACGCCGAGCAAAGATGGCACCTTGATCGCGCAACAGATTCGCGGTCCACCAAGCGGCACCGAGCACCATCGTCGCAAATCCTGGCACCGCCAACCATTTCGGTGGCAGACCAACCGCATTGGCGATCCACGCCGGGATCGCATAAATCCAGATGATCAGCGGCGGATTAACCTCAACCAAGTCGGTGTAAAGTCGCTGACCTGCAAGCCATTTGCGCGCAACATAGAGCAACCAAGCGATATCGTCTTTCTCGGGGGAGCGCATGGTGGCCAACATCACCAAGCCCAGCACCGTTAGCAGAACGGTCCAGGCGATGATGCTCGTCAGCTGTGAAGTGGAGCCGGGCGCGGGCAATGCGGTCGTGTCATTGGCGTGCGAGTTGCGAGACGTGATGGTCACCGGCGGTTTAATCCTGGTTTGATCTTGGCCTGAGGCGGGGCTGTGTCTGGCGCGATATTTGGCAACGTCACTAAAGCGTGAACTTTGCGCAGACTAGCGCCATATCGCGCGATCTTTGGCAAGCATCGCATCTCAGCATTGCATGGGAATGTGCCGAAAATTGGGCCGGATGACGGACGCATCGTGGCAGCGTCGCTGCGCAATAGCGCATGCTGGAATCAAGAGAATTACAATCGATACAGGTCGTTTAGGGACTTGCGATACAGCTGCATTCGATAGGATCATGTGAATTGTAAATTGATGTAATGCAACGTGGCTGGGTGAGGGAGACGAGATGTGGAGTTGTCTCGGCAATGTGACTGACTGACCTGCATTTTCGCGCAGGCGTGATGAGCAATTCAGCAGTTTATTTGCTTTTCCTAGGGTAAGATCCGTGCTTCCTTCGGTCTCACAAAAACGTGATCGGTCAAATCCGCGAATTTTTGTTGCTAATTGATCAATGGTTGTCGCTGCAAAATAATTTGCAGGCCAGATAGGGTGAACTAATGTTGCGTCTGGCGGTCGCACGCCTCAGTTTTTGTTCGAATAGTTTTGCCCCTCGCCGCACCCGCAGCGAGGACGTTGCTTTGCACGAATGGCATTCGGGTTCGGCGTCATTTGACGAGCTTGCGACCGCGAGCCACGAACTGTTTGGTGTGCGTCGCTTTCTCGCTGAACGCCCAGATTGGCATGCCACAATCTTACGTTCAGCTTCAGCCCCGCCTGGGGGACCGCTAACCAGCGCCTTGTTCAGCTCTTGGCTAAACGAGGTGGAGGCCGGGCTGAAGCGCGGTCGGTTCGACGCAGTTTATTTGTCCCTGCATGGCGCCTGTCAGGCTGAGGGCGATCCCACGGCTGACCTCACCATCCTGCGGCGGGTGCGCGGCGTGATGGGACCGTTGCCGGTGGTGGCCAGCTTTGATTGGCGGGCGAATATGTCAGAGGAAGTGGCCATCCTGCTGGATGGTGCGACCTCCAACCACCCTACCCGTTACGGTAGCGAAGCCACTGCGGCGATGGATGCTCTGGGCATCCTGGAAAAGATCATCAACGGTAGCCACCGCCCGGTCGGCGCGCTGGCGCGGCTACCGATGCTGATGGTGGGCAATGAAACCGCGATGCACGACATGATCGATTCGGAGCTTGCCGCTTTGAAGCGCCCGGTGCTGGCGGCGAGCGTGTTCACTGGATTTGCCTGGAGTGACAGCCCGTTTACCGGGGCATCGGCTTTGGTCTGGGCCGACCGCGACGCGGGTTTGGCGCGTGAGACGGCGGCTCGGTTGGCGATGGCGGTCTCACGCGCGCCGCGCGTGCTGGCTGAGGCGCCGCTCACGGTGGACCGCGCAATCGAGGCGGCCGTGGCTGCAATCACGCCGGGTTCTCCCCCGCCAGCGCTGGTGGATTTGGCGGACGATCCTGACAAAGGCGGATTACTCGACACTCCAGATCTGTTGCGCGGCCTGCAGCGCGCCGAAGCCTTCGGTAAGTTGCCTGGTCGAACCGTGTTTGCGGCGATGCACGACCCTGAGATTGTTGCGGCGGCGCGCAGAATGGGGTTGGGCGCCACGTTGTCGGGCAATTTTGGTGCGCAAACCACGTCCAGCTATGGGCCCAGTGTTCCGATAGTCGCTCATATTCAGAGCATGGGCCATCTGCCGGATGGCACCGAGTTTGTGCTGCTGCGCAACGGCATGCTCGATATTGTTGTGCTCTCGCGCCGCGCGGCCAAGATCACGGCAGAATTGTTGGCAGCCTGCAATTGCGACCTGAGCAATATGGCGATGTTGGCGGTCAAATCCGGTGACAATGTGCGCGAGGCGTTCGGCGGCCTCATCGGCACTATATTCACGTGCGAATGTCCGGGGCCGAGCCATCCGGACTTGATGCAGCTTCCCTACCACTTTGT
This sequence comes from uncultured Rhodospirillales bacterium, assembly GCA_903932545.1. Classification (GTDB taxonomy): domain Bacteria; phylum Pseudomonadota; class Alphaproteobacteria; order Acetobacterales; family Acetobacteraceae; genus CAIQQQ01. The sequence goes on along the minus strand of CAIZGT010000097.1, from coordinate 3,135 downwards.
TCCGGCGGTGCGCCGTGTGGTTTCGGTTGATGAACGCCATGCGGCTGGGCTCGCCGTGGATTTGGCGCTCACGCGGCAATCCCGCCGCCGCAGTGATGAGCGCCGCATCAGCGCGCCGCCGAAGGCGCATCAGCGCGAGGGCGTGCAGGAGACGTAAAGCCCCCCGCCCGCGGCCGGTTCGTTTCAGCTGCGCCCATATGTGTCTTCGATGCGGACGATATCGTCCTCACCCAAATATGCGCCCGACTGCACTTCGATGAGTGTCAACGGGATTTTGCCCGGATTTTCGAGTCGGTGCACGCAGCCGAGCGGCAAATAGATGCTTTCGTTCTCGCGCAGCAGAACCTGCTCGGCATCGCGGGTCACGATCGCGCTGCCATTGACCACCACCCAATGTTCGGCGCGGTGGAAATGTTTTTGCAGCGATAGCTTGGCGCCCGGCGAGACCACGATGCGCTTGACTTGGAAGCGGTCCCCTTGGATTAGCCCCTCATAGAAGCCCCATGGGCGATACATCCGGTGATGCGCAGTTGCCTCACTGCGCTTGGCAGCCTTGAGTTGATCGACAATTTTCTTCACGTCTTGCGCGCGGTCCCGGTGCATGGCGAGCACAGCATCTTCTGTGACGACGATCACAGCATCTTCGAGCCCCACCACAGCCGTCAGCATCCCGTCACCGCGCACGTAGCAATTGCGTGCGCCTTCGAGCACCACGTCTCCACTCACCACGTTGCCAGATGCGTCTTTCCGGCCGAGTTCCCACAATGCGCTCCAGCTGCCAACATCTGACCAGCCGATGTCGGAGGGCACAACCACGGCGTGGCTGGTGCGTTCGGCGACAGCATAGTCGAGGCTGATATTGGGGCTGGCGGCAAACTCGGCCTCACCCAGGCGGATGAAGTCGAGATCCTGGTGCCGTGCGGCGACGGATTTGCGCACGGCATCGAGCACTTTTGGTGCATGCTGCTCCAACTCTGCCAGCAATGTGGCGGCGGTAAAGACGAACATGCCGGAATTCCAAAGATGCTTACCATCTGCGGCCATGCTCTGCGCTGTGGCGGCATCCGGCTTTTCGACGAAGCGCGCGATCAACCGCACGCCGTCATGGCCAGCCAGCGCGTCTCCAGTTTCGATATAACCATAGCCGATCTCCGGCGCGGTGGGGCGCATGCCGAAAGTGACGATTTTGCCAGCGCGCGCGGCGCCCACGGCGTGGCACAGGGCCTCCCCCAGGGCCGCAGTGTCGGCGATTGCAGCATCGGCTGCCATCATCCAGAGCACAGCTTGGGGATTGGTTTCAGCCACAATCACCGCAGCGGCGGCGATCGCCGGGGCGGAATTACGCCCCACCGGCTCAAGCACCACGCGCGCGCCCTTCACGCCGAGCAGGCGCAGTTGCTCGGCCACCACAAAGCGATGCGAGTCGTTGCAAACCACCATTGGCGGCGCGAAACCTGGGCCGATTGCACGAGAAGCCGTTTCCTGGATCATCGTTCGCTCAGAGACCAGCGGCCAGAATTGCTTGGGGAAGCTCTCGCGTGACAGCGGCCAAAGACGCGTCCCTGATCCCCCGGACAGGATAACCGGCACAATGTCCTGCGCGTCAGCGGTTGCAACACTTTGTGTGGCGTGACTCATGCTTAATTCCTCAGGCAATGCGACCGTTGCGTCCGGCTATGACGAAGCCGGAGCAGCTTGTCCAGCCATGCGAATGCTTTTGTATCCAACGCCGAGCGGCATCATCATACTCTAACGAGTGTTAAGAAATGGCTTTCGAAATGTCCTCTTCCGCAGTCAACCTGCCAAACGATCCTCAATCCATGATTGCCGCGCTGACGCAGGAGATTGAGGCAAGTCTTATCGCCGTAAGGCGTGATTTGCATGCGCATCCCGAATTGGCCTTCGAGGAGGTGCGAACGTCGGGTGTTGTTGCGCGCGAACTGACCCGGCTCGGGATTGCGCATCAAACCGGAATCGCCAAAACCGGGGTGGTTGGGCTGATTGAGGGCGGGCGTCCTGGCCCAGTGTTGGCAATCCGCGCTGATATGGACGCGCTGCCGATTGAGGAGCGCACCGGCTTGGTGTTCGCCAGCCAGCATGCTGGGCTGATGCATGCCTGCGGACACGATATTCATACCACTACGCTGCTGGGTGTGGCCGCCGTGTTGCAGCGCCTCGCCCCTTCCTTGGCTGGGACGGTGAAGCTGATTTTCCAGCCAGCCGAGGAGGCTATCGGCGGGGCAGAGCGCATGATCAGTGAGGGCGTTCTGGAAGCGCCTCATGTTGATATTGCATTTGGATTTCACAATTACCCCCATATCCCCGTGGGTGAGTTCAGCTATTGCCCCGGTCCAGCACTCGCGGCTGCTGACACGTTCAGCATATCGGTGCACGGCAAATCTGGTCACGCAGCACATCCTTACGCCGCTATCGACCCGGTGGTGGCGGCGGCCACGCTGATCACCCAATTGCAGACTGTCGTGTCACGCGAGGTGAAGCCGCTGCATCCGGCGGTCGTCACCGTGGGTGCCATTCACGGCGGCACAGCGGCCAATATTATCCCAGACACTGTCACTTTCATCGGCACCGTTCGCACCCTGCACGCTGAAGCGCAGGATGTGGCCGAGGCGGCAATTCGGCGGCTTTGCGCGGGAGCTGAGTTGAGCATGCGGGTGCGGTGTGATGTGGCGTATCAGCGCGGCGTTCCGGCTCTGCTCAATGATGATCGCGTGCTGGAGCCGGTGGTGGCGGCCGTGCGCCATCAGTTGGGCGAGGTTATTCACCGTCGTGACCCAAGCATGGGGGCTGAAGACTTCGCGTTGATGTCGCAGAAAGTGCCAGCTTTTCAGCTCGGTATTGGATCCGGCTCGCCTGGGCGAGCTGATCGGTTGCACAATTCAGACTACCAGCCTGATGAGGCGTGCATTGGACTGGGCGTGCAGGCTTTGTCGCGCGCGGCGTTGGAGTTGCTGGCATGAAGCGGATTTGCGTCTATGGCGCAGGCTCCATTGGCGGCAATTTGGCTGCGCATTTGGCGCAGGCAGGGTTAGACGTGTCAGTGGTCGCACGTGGGGCCAATTTGGCGGCGATCCAGGCGCATGGGCTGCGGCTTGAAACCGAGCAGGGAACCATCAT
>CAIZGT010000096.1 GCA_903932545.1 uncultured Rhodospirillales bacterium | reverse complement strand
CCATTCGCGGCAATCGCATCCAACAGAGCTGATGCATTGAAGCGCGGTTGGTTGCAGATGAACACGGTGGCACCGGCAATCCACGGCGCGAAGAAGCAGCTCCAGGCATGTTTCTCCCAGCCCGGTGACGAGATGTTCAGATGCACATCGCCGGGCTGCAAACCGAGCCAATACATCGTGGACAAATGTCCGACGGGATAGGACGCCATGGTGTGCAGCACCAGCTTCGGCTTGGCGGTGGTGCCGGAGGTGAAATACAGCAGCATCGGGTCACTGGCTTTCGTCGGCCCATCCGGCACGAAGCTGGTTTTACCGCCGCGCAAGGTTTCGTAATCCACACAACCGATCACCGGGCCGACGGTGATGCGCACCGCGTCGATGCCGACCACTTTGGCCGCATCTTCTGCGGTGGTGATGACGAAGCGGGCGCGGGCGCGGGCGACGCGCTCGGCGAGATCGTCGGCGGTGAGCAGCGTGGTGGCGGGCACCACAACCGCGCCGAGCTTGATCGCCGCCAGCATCGTCTCCCACAGCGGGACCACATTGCCGAGCATCAGCAGGATGCGATCACCTCGCCTGACGCCGAGTTCGCGCAGGCCGTTGGCCACTTGGCTGGAGCGGGCGGAAAGTTCGGCAAAGCTCAACGCCGCTGCACCCGAGCCCACGATGCGCAAAGCGGGGCGCTGGCCCTGTTCGCCTTGCGCCAAGACGGCGTCGAACCAATCGAGCGCGAAGTTGAATTCGTCGGGTTGCGGCCATTGGAAGCCTGCATAGGCGGTGGCGTAGTCGGTGCGATGTTCGAGCAGAAAATCGCGGGCTTGCGCGAAGTTCATCACTTGGCCTCCGACAATGCGCGATAGGCGTAGGAGAAATCGCGGCCCCCATGTCCTTGCTCCACCAGCGCCTCGTAAAACGCTGTGGCCGCTGCACCAAGCTTGGTGTCCGCCCCACTCGCGGTGGCGGCCTCCTGCGAGAGTGCGAGGTCTTTCAGCATGAGCGCCACCGCGAACCCAGGCTGCCAATCGCGGTTGGCGGGCGAGGTCGGCACTGGTCCGGGGGCTGGGCAATAGGAGGTGAGCGACCAGCATTGGCCTGACGATTTACTGGCCACATCGAACAGTTTCTGATGATCCAGCCCGAGTTTGTCCGCCAGTGCGAAGGCTTCGGAGACGGCGATCATCGAGATGCCGAGGATCATGTTGTTGCAAATCTTCGCGGCCTGCCCGGCGCCTGCCTCCCCACAATGCACGATGGTCTTGCCCATCGCGGCGAGGATCGGCTGGGCTTGAGCGAACGCCGCGTCTGGGCCGCCGACCATGAAGGTGAGCGTGCCCGCCGCAGCGCCGCCGACGCCGCCGGATACCGGGGCGTCGAGCATGGCGAACCCGGCGCGGTCGGCATAGAGGGCGACATCGCGGGCAGAGGCCACGTCAATTGTTGAGCTGTCGATCAACAAAGCGCCGGCCGGTGCGGTGGCGATTACCTCAGCCATCACGGCGCGGACATGCTTGCCGGCGGGCAGCATTGTGACCACGATCTCGGCTGAGCAAACTGCGTCGGGGATGCTCACAGCAGCCGTGCCATATTTGGCAAATTCGGCCAATGCGGCGTCTGACAGATCAAACCCGGTGACGTTATGGCCAGCTTTGGCCAGATTGATCGCCATTGGCAGGCCCATATTGCCCAGGCCGATAAAGGAAATGTGGCTCATGCGGCGGCCTCCAGCAGTTTGCGCGCGATGATGACGCGCATGATTTCGTTGGTTCCTTCGAGGATGCGGTGCACCCGCAGATCGCGTACGAAGCGTTCAATCTGGTAGTCTTTGATGTAGCCGTAGCCGCCATGCAGTTGCAGCGCCTCGTCGCAGATATGGCTGCAGGCGTCGGTTGCGAACCGCTTGGCCATCGCACAGCGCATCGTGGCATCCGGCTCGGCGTTATCCAGTGCCACCGCCGCGCGATGCACCATCAGGCGGGCGGCTTCGAGTTCGGTGGCCATGTCGGCGAGTTTGAATTGCAGGGCTTGGAATTCCGACAGCGTTTTGCCGAACGCGCGGCGCTGTTTGATATACTCGCGCGCTGCGTCCAAGCACGCCTGCGCACCGCCGAGTGAGCAGGCGGCGATGTTGATGCGCCCGCCATCAAGCCCCATCATCGCATAGCGAAAGCCCTCGCCTTCCGGCCCAAGGCGATTGGCGACCGGGACGATGCAATCTTGAAAACTCACGGTGGAGGTGGGCTGCGAGTTCCAGCCCATTTTCTGCTCGGGCTTGCCGAAGCTCAGCCCCTCGGTGCCGTTTTCCACCACCACGCAGGAGATGCCGCGCGGCCCCTCACCGCCGGTGCGCAGCATGGTGACATACAGATCGGCCGTGCCGCCGCCGGAGATGAACGCCTTGGAGCCGTTCACCCGATATTCCGAATTGCCCTCGGCCATGGCGCGGGTTTTCAACGCGGCGGCATCCGAGCCGGAGCCGGGTTCGGTGAGGCAGTAGGAGACGAATTTTTCGCCGCCGATCACATCCGCCAACCACCGGCCGCGCTGCTCATCGTTGCCGAAGCGCGAGATCATCCCGGCAACCATGTTGTGGATGGTTAGAAACGCGGTGGTGGACGGGTCGGCATAGGCGAGTTCTTCAAAGATCAGCGCCGCATCGAGGCGCGAGAGGCCAGTGCCGCCGTGATCTTCGGAGACGTAAATGCCGCCAAAGCCAAGCTGGCAGGCTTCACGAAGCTCGGCTGCGGGGAAATGCTTGTCCTCGTCCCACTTGCCGGCATTAGGGGCCAGACGATCTCGTGCAAAATCGCGGGCCGTGCGCTGGAATGCGCGCTGGTCCTCGCTCAGTTCAAAATTCATTATCGTTATCCTTGTGACGAAACCTGCCACCCCTTGCAGCCATGTGACGAGGCAAAGCCCCCTCACGTCAAGCCCGTGACGACACAGTTTCGCACCGCTATAAGCGTGATAGGGAGATAAAATGTCGGCACTCGCATTCAACCAAGCTGTTGTGCGCTTTGGCAGCGCCACAATTTTGGGCGGCACCAGCCTGGAAATTGCACCGGGAGAATTTGTCTCGGTGGTGGGCCCCACCGGGTGTGGCAAATCGACTTTGCTCAATCTGGCGGCGGGATTGCTGGCGCCCTCCGCAGGCTCGGTGGACTGCCTCGGCACGAAGGTGAGCGGGATCAATCGGCGGGCTGGGTATTTGTTCCAAGGCGAGAGCCTCATGCCATGGCGCAATGCGCGCGACAATGTGGCCGCCGGTCTGCAATTCGCGGGTATGAGCAAAGCCCAATCGCGCGCCCAGGCCGAAGCCTGGCTCGACCGCGTGGGGCTGCACGGCGCGGGGGACAAATACCCGCATCAGATGAGCGGTGGGATGCGCAAGCGCGCGCAACTGGCCCAGATGCTGATTCTTGACCCAGATATTCTGCTGATGGACGAGCCGTTCTCGGCACTGGATGTGCAAACCCGTTTGATGATGGAAAACGAGTTGCTGAGCCTGTGGCAGAACAGCGAAGGCGCGCGCAAAACCGTGCTGTTCATCACCCATGATCTGGAGGAGGCCATCGGCTTGTCGGATCGTGTGGTGGTGCTGTCGGCTGGCCCGTCCACCACGCCGATCGCCGATTTTCGTATCGATCTGCCGCGCCCGCGTGATGTGGCGGAAATTCGCCATACTCACGCGTTTCAGGACATGCACGCCAAAATTTGGGATGTGCTGCGCGATCAGGTGCTGAAAACCTATCGGCGGAGTGTGGCGGCATGACCTCGCTCTATCGCGCCATTTTGGCCGGATTGTTGATCGGCGCTTGGTATCTCGGCTCGAAAACCGGCGTCCTCTCGCCGCTGTTTTTTGGCCGCCCGTCGATGATTGCAGCACAGGTTGTTGAGTGGTTCAGCACGGGCGAAATCTGGCCGCATTTGGCCATCACCCTGTCTGAGACGCTGATGGCGTTTGCCTCTGGCACCACTGGCGGCGTGTTGGCCGGGTTGTGGCTGGGGTTGAGTCCGCGCACGCTGTCGGTGCTTGACCCATTTATCAAGGCGGCGAATGCGATGCCGCGCGTGATTTTGGCACCGATCTTTGCGATGTGGTTCGGCCTGGGCATGGGCAGCAAAGTGGCGCTCGGCTTCACCCTGGTATTTTTCATTGTTTTCTTCAATGTGCTGCAAGGCGTGCGCGAGGTGTCACCCGTGGTGCTCAACGGAACGCGCATGCTGGGGGCGAGCCGACGCCAATTGCTGCGCCATGTGTATCTGCCGGCTGCGATGAGTTGGGTGTTCTCATCTCTGCACATTTCGGTTGGAATGGCGTTTGTTGGCGCTGTGATCGCTGAATATCTTGGCTCGGCGGCAGGCGTTGGTTATCTGATTTTGCAGGCGCAAGGCGTGTTCGATGTGGATGCGGTGTTCGCAGGCATCGCTGTGCTGACCGCCTGCGCGCTGGCGCTGGATGCGCTGGTAACGTTGGCCGAGACCAAATTGCTGGTGTGGCAGCCGCGCGCTGACATGCCACGCGACAATTAAAAAAAATCAAAGGGGAACCCATCATGCTGACCCGTCGCACTCTGATTGCCGCCACCGCCGCCAGCACGCTGGCGATGCCCGCCATCGCGCAATCACGCACCAAAATCCGTTTCGCGGGCGGTGGCGTGGCGCTGTATGGCTATATGCCGTTCTTTGTTGCGGTCGGGCAGAACCTGTTCGCCAAGCATGGCGTTGAGGCCGATGTGGCGATGTTCCCCGGCGGCGCGCTGGCGATGCAGGCGGTGCTCGGTGGGTCAAGCGATGTGTCGTGCGGCTTTTACGAGCACACCATCCAAATCGCAGCCAAAGGCGGGCACCTGACGGCTTTCGTGCTGCAAGCGCAAAATTCCGGTTTGGCGATGGGCATTCGCAAGGATTTGGCGGGCGAGATTAAAACCGCCGCCGACCTGAAGGGCCGCAAAATCGGCGTCTCCGCCCCCGGCTCGGCCACCCATCTGTTCGCCATGCAGGCAATGGTGAAGGCGGGCATCAAGGCGAACGACGCCGCCGCCATCGGCGTTGGCACCACGCAAACCGCGTTGGCCGCCTTTGAGAGCAAGCAGATTGATGCGCTGTCATTGTTCGATCCGATCATCGCTGATCTGGAAAGCAAGGGCGAAATCGTCGTGCTCGCCGATGCGCGCTCCACCAAAGGCTCCAACGCCATCTTCGGCGGGCCTTACGCCTCCGGCTCGCTGTATGCCGAAACCTCCTGGCTCGGCAAAAACGAGGCGGGTTGCAGGATGGCGGCGGCGGCGATTGTGGAGGCGGTGAATTTCCTCAAAAAAGCCACGCCTGAGCAGGCCATCGGCGCGTTGTCGAAGGGCATGTGCTTCCTGGGGGCGAATGTGTGCGAGGCGGCGTTCACGTCTAATCGTGACGCGTTCAACCATAACGGCACAATCAGCTTGGCGCAGGCGGAGACGGTGAAGAAGATGCTCACCGGGTTTGATCAGAAAATCGCCGACGCCAATGTTGATCTCGCCCCGACGTTCACCAATAAGCTGGTTGGATAATCACGCCATTGTCATTGCATCGTTAACCACGCTGCTCTAACCCCACGCCATGCGCAAACGCCTCCCCTTGTTTCTCTTGGCGCTGGCGGCACTCGCGCTGCGGTTGGTGGCTTACAAAGTCATGGCCATCCCGTTCGGCGGGTTGACCATGGCGATGTGCCAGTATGATTGCGGCTGGTATATGCGGCTGGCGCAAGAAGGCTATTTGTCGGATTCGAAATTCGACCAATATGGTATGTATCCGAATTGGGCATTTTTCCCATTATTTCCATTTATACTGCGGGCAGCACTGCTGATTGCACCAGAATTGCCTTACGTGACGGGGATATTGCTCACCAGCACGCTGTTTTTGGTGATGATATTGATTGGAGCGCGTTATGTTCAACAAACTCGTCCCAATATCGCATCGAGTTTGTGGGTTGTTTTTGCGATTTTGTTTCCATTCGGTTATATTTATTCGGCGATTTATTCTGAAGCGTTGTTCGGCCTACTGCTGATCTCGGCACTGCTGATGCTCGAACAACGGCGCATTCTGTGGGCTGCGGTGATCACGGCGCTGCTGTGTGCGGCGCGGCCGACCGGAATTTTGCTGATGGTGCCAATTGCGGTGGATCGGATGCAGCATCTTTGGGCCGGCCAGCACCGTTCGGATCGCGTGGCGCTGCTGGGTGAGACGCTGCTGCCGATCGCGATCGCACCGCTTGGCCTGTAGCTCTACATGCTGTGGCAATATGACGCGACTGGCGATGGCTTGGCGTTCAGTCACGTGCAGATTTTGTGGGATCGAGTTTGGCATGGGCCGCTGTATTATTTGATCCAGGGGTTTGCGGCGTGGGATTGGGATCTGGTGCTGCGACCGAAAGAGATTTTCAGCCAATCCTATGACGCCGCCTGGGCCGTGCTTGGGCTCGCCGCGGCGTGCTGGCTGGGCTGGCGGCGACGCTTCAATGAGGCGTGGTTGTTGGCAGGCACGGTGCTGTTGCCACTCTCCACCCAACTCCACTCCTTGCCGCGCTTTGTTGGCACCAGCCCGATATTTCTGTTTGTTGTGCTGGATCTGGTGGCGCGCATCCGCCGCCCGGAATTGCTGGCGGCGTGCTTTGGCGCGATGGGGCTGTATCAGGGGGTGATGGTGGTTGAGTGGTTCATCGCAGCGAACGTGACGTATTGATGAAGCGCTATCTCATCCTCGCGCTGGCACTTATTCTGTTGGGTGGACAGGCGGTCGTGGTGGGGATTGCAATTTTCAAGCCCCATGTATCTTTACAATATCGTGCATTCTTTATCGATCGTAGCAGCACAATCTGGAACTCGACGCCGGGATCGTAACGTATTACATTATATTTGGTTGGGGAGACACCAAATGCGACATGATGTGCGTCGATATTGTGCTGTGGGTATGCTTGTGATTGGGATGTGCTTGCATGCCGTCGCGGGCAGTTCTGCTGAGACATCGCCTTGGGTGGTGGCGGATATCGATAAATTGCCGAAAGATGATTGGGGCAACACGGTGCGCTATGGCCGTGATCTTATGACACGTACCTTCGCGCTGATCGGCCCGGAAGTGGCAGACCCTGCAATGCGGCTGTCTGGCAACAACCTTGCTTGCAGCAATTGCCATCTTGAGGCGGGCACCAAGCAATTCGGCCTGCCCTTGGTTGGGGTTTACAGCGACTTCCCGAATTACCGCGCGCGCTCGGGCAGCGTGGGAACCATCGAAGACCGCATCCAGGGCTGCATGACGCGCAGCCAAAACGGCAAGCGCCTGCCGCCCGAGGGCGCGGAGCTGACAGCGATGGTGGCATATCTGAAATTTCTCGCTGACGGCTACAAAGTGGGAGCCGCGACGTTTGGGCGCGGGGCCGGTGCGATGCCGGAGCTGAGCCGGGCGGCAGACCCGGTGCACGGTGCTGAAGTGTTTGGCCAGATCTGCGCGATCTGTCATGGCGCAGATGGTTTGGGCAAGCGCGCGGGCAAGGTGGGCGATGCGGGCGGATATGAGTTTCCGCCGCTATGGGGGCCGGACAGTTTCAACGACGGGGCTGGGATGAACCGACTGATTTCAGGTGCCAATTTCGTCCATAGCAACATGCCAAATGGTGCAAACTGGCGAGAGACTGTACTTTCACCTGATGATGCTTGGGACGTGATGGCGTATGTCCAAGCCCAGCCTCGGCCGCATTTTGCAAAGGTGGCGAGTGATTTCCCCAAAGGCTTGGAAAAGCCGGTGGACACTGGCTATGGCCCGTATGCGGATGGTTTTTCGCAAGACGATCACCGCTTCGGTCCATTCGCGCCAATCCGCGCGAAGATCAAGGCGCTGAAGGCGGATGGCGCGGTGGCGAAATAGCGTGATGCTGGGCGCGGCCGCTTAACGCCTCGCACCAAACGGAAAGTCGAATTTGATCCCGCTCGCGCGTGAGGGCTTTTGCTCACTCTCACGCGCGAGAACAGTTGTTGGTGCTTGCGGTGCTATTTGCAGAGCCACCCGGCCCGGCCCGGTTAGGCGGATACAGGGCCAGGAGAAGCCTTCACCGCTTGCAAGCATCGCTTCGATGCCAACGCTGTCGTCTTTGGCGAGAAAGGCATCTTGCCGGATGTCGAGAGCCTCACCTGCCGCCAGATTGCGCTCTAAGACGGCGCTCGCAGCCTGCACCCATACAACCGCACCCTCTGCCCCGGCGCGAAACATGTCGAGCGCGGTGCCAGCACTGCCTGACAGTCGATCGGCCAAACCGCGCAGATTTTGGCTGCGGCGTTCGGCACCCGCAGAGAACAGGAAATGGCCGGATTGCACCTGCACCACGTCGCCCCGGTGCAACGGGAGCGGGAATATGTCGCCTGCAAAGCCCAACGCCAAGCCAACCCGCCCCGGGCCTTGCACCAGGACCACACCGTTCGGATCACCGATGAGCTTGGCCGCTTCGTCTTTCCATAACAGCGCCTTGGGATTGATCGAAATCGCCTGACCCGGCTCGATTACGATCGCCAATGAACGACGATTTTCACCGATCAGCGCACAGGCAACACCGTCAGCTCCTGACGTGGCAGGGACATCAGGCAAAGGGTTCGGCAGGCGATCAAACACGGACATGCGCAACAGGTGTCAGCAATTGCGCAAGCGCACAAGTCAGTGTTTTAGTGTGCCGCCCCGAGATAGGCCGCGCGCACCGCTGGATCATTCTTCAACTGTGCCGCCGGACCGGACGCGCTGATGCGACCGTTTTCCAGCACGTAGCCGAAATCGGCGACTTCGAGAGCGGCGGCTGCGAATTGCTCGACGAGCAGCATTGTCACCTTCTCAGCCTTGAGGCGGGAGACGATGTTAAACACTTCTTCCACGAGCTTTGGTGCAAGGCCCATGGAGGGCTCATCCAGCAGCAGCACCACCGGGTTGAGCATTAGCGCACGCGCCATCGCCAGCATTTGCTGTTCACCACCAGAGAGCGTGCCAGCCAATTGCGCGCGGCGTTCGGCGAGGCGGGGGAACAGGTCGAGCATACGCTCCAGATCGGCCTTCACATCGCCTTTCGGGCGTGAGCCGGTGAGGCGGGTGAAAGCACCCATCACCAGATTGTCTTCCACACTCAGCACCGGAAACACCCGGCGACCTTCGGGCGAATGCGCCAGACCCTTGCGCGTGATATCGTGCGAGGACAGGCCGGTGATGTCGGCGCCACCGATATGGATGGTGCCGGATTCGGGTTTGATCATACCCGAAAGTGCCCGCAACGTGGTGGTTTTGCCGGCCCCGTTGGAGCCGATGAGCGTGACCAACTGACCTTGCGGCACTTGCAGCGAGACGCCGTGCAGCACCTTCACCTTGCCGTAGCCAGCGGAGAGATTTTCAACCTTCAACATGGTGCTCTCCCTCAGACGATTTCGGTGGTGGTGCCGAGATAGGCGGCGATCACCTTCTCATTGGCTTGCACTTCGGCGGGTTTGCCCTCGGCGATTTTCTGGCCGAAATCAAGCACAGTGACCGTGTCGCACACGCCCATCACCACATCCATATGATGCTCGATCAGGATCATGGTGATGCCGTGCGCCTTGGTTTTGCGGATGATGTCCATCAGTTCGACGATATCCGGCGCGGTGAGACCAGCGGCGGGTTCATCGAGCAGCAGCAGCTTGGGGTCGAGCGCCAAAGCGCGGGCGATTTCGAGCACGCGCTGCTTGCCATACGGCAGGTTGCGCGCCTCCTCATTGGCCATCGACTCCAACCCGACAAAGCGCAGCAGACTGGCCGCGCGCGACAAGGCGGCGGCTTCTTCGCGGCGAGACGATGGCAGGCCAGCGCCGACACCCATCATGGTGCCGGTGTAGGAGTGGTGCAGCCCGACCATGATGTTCTCAAGGCAGGTGAGTTCACCGAACAACTGCACGTTCTGGAATGTGCGCGCGATGCCCGCACCGGCGATCTCGGCCGGATCGTGGCCGGTGATGTCGTGGCCATCAAAGCTCACATTGCCCGACGTTGGCACGTAAATGCCGGTGAGGACGTTCATCGTGGTGGATTTGCCCGAGCCGTTCGGCCCGATCAGCCCGTGCACGCTGCCCGGCATGACGTTGAGATCGACGCAGTTGAGTGCCTTCAGGCCACCGAATTGCATGAGGATCTGCTTGGCGATCAGCAGCGGCTGGCCCGGCGCGGAGGTTGGCACCGTCGCCGCCCAAGCGTCTTCCGCGCGGCCCAGACCGTCGATGTTAATCGGCGGGCGGACCCATTCGGGGCGGAACTTGCCAACCAGATTGCGCAGGAAGCCGTAAATGCCGTCGGGGAGGTAATAGACGACGAACAGGATCATCAGGCCGTAGATCGTCAGCTTGAAGTCGGTGATGGTGGTCATCACCTGCGACAAGCCGAAGAACGCCACGCAGAGCACCACCGGGACCAGCGCGCCGACTTTGTTCTCAGTGCCACGGATCAGCTTGATGGCACCAATGCCCACCGCGAGGGCTGCAATCATCGCGGCTGCAACGCGGAACTGGGCGATGTCGGCCAGCAGGTTGGGCAGATAGACCACAATCGCCGCGCCCAAAATTGGCCCGACGCGTGATTTGCGCCCGCCCATGGTGACTGCGAGCAGGAAGGTGACGGACTGGTCGAAGCTGATGTTGTTCGGGGCGACATATTGCTCGGAATACGCAAACAACCCACCTGCCAGCCCGGCAAATGCGGCGCTGGTTACGAACGCCAACACTTTGTGCTTGTAGACCGACACGCCCATGCAATCTGACGCAATCGGGCTGTCACGCAAAGCCTCGAACGCGCGGCCATAGCGCGAGGCGAGGATGCGGCTGATCACCACCAGGGTGAACAACAGGCCGATGATGGTGGCGAAGTAGAACTGCGCCTCACGCATCCGCGGCAGCGGCATTTTCAGGAATGGCAGCATATCGGCATAGGGACGCCAGTCGAAGAACAGCGGCCGGGTGAGCTTGATGCCCAGCGGGCCGTTGGTCAGCGGCACCATTTCGTTGATCAGAATGGCGATGATGGTGCCAAATGCCAGCGTGACCATCGCCAAATATGGCCCGGTGACGCGCAATGCCGGCAAGGCAAGCAACGCGCCGAAGCCAGCGGCGACGATCATGCCGACAGGGAGCGCGTAGAAGAAGCCGATATCGAAATGGAAGTTCAGCATCGCCGCCGTGTAAGCGCCGATGCCGAACAATGCCGAATGGCCGACCGAGACTTCGCCGGTGTAGCCGAACACCACATCGAGCCCGAGGGCGACGATGGCAAAGATGGCGATGGTGGCGAGCAGATGGACGTAGTACGGGCTTGCAATCACAAACGGTGCGGCAAACAACGCGGCGACAAAGGCGGTTTTGAGAAGGGTGGTGCGCATCTTCTCAAACCTTCTTAATCGCGGCTTTGCCGAACAGCCCTGACGGCTTGAACGACAACACCAACAGCAACAGCACGAGACCCGGCACGTCTTGATAGCCGGTCGAGATATAATAGCCGGTCAGGCGATCGGTGATGCCGAGCAGCACGCCGCCGACAATCACGCCCATGCCGGAATTCAGACCGCCGATAATAGCCACAGCAAACGCCTTCAGCCCGAGAGCCGAGCCGAGCGAAGCGCCGGTCAGCGTTACCGGCCCCACCAACACGCCCGCAAACGCGGCGGTGAGTGACGAGAGCGCGTAAGACAGCGTGATAACCTGCGCGGTGTTCACACCCATCAGGCCAGCAGCACCAATATCGGCGGAGGTTGCGACCACCGCCTTGCCGTAGATCGAGCGACGATTGAACAATTCGACTGCCGCCATCAGCGCAATTGCACCGCAGACAATCAGAACTTCCATCGGCAGGATGCGGATGCCCAAAATCTGGATCGCCTCGTCCGGCAAAGGAGACGGGAATGGGAACGTGTCACGGCCCCAGATATT
>CAIZGT010000095.1 GCA_903932545.1 uncultured Rhodospirillales bacterium | reverse complement strand
CAGCAGCAATTCGTTGCGCGCTGATTCGTCGGTCGGGTCCACTTGCCGCTCCTCGAACGCAAGGCCCGACATTTTCGCGAGCAACCAGCCGCGCAGAGACCAGGAGGAGTAGTTCTTGCTGCTGATAATCAGCACCGCGCCCTGGTCTGGGTGTGGGAGCGACGGGGTCTCGTCAATGGCGCGGAATCCTGATGATCTTAGCTATCGCACTGCAACACGTTGATGCAGTAGCGTCGTGAATGCAATCGCGGAGACGGTCGGCGCATGATCTATCAGATGTTCGAGGTTCAAGCCGCGATGGTGAAGCAGGCGAAGTTTGTCTCGCGCATGACCAACGCTTGGCTGCAAGCCGCCATGCCCACGCCGCCGCGCCCGGTGTTGATCGACCAACTCGCCGCCACCTGTGAAATGATCGCCACCGGCGGCATCACGCATGACTGCCCGCCTTACGACATCAAAACTTCGACGTATGGCAATCGCGAAGTGGCGGTGATGGAGGAGGTGATCCACACCACCCCGTTCGCCACCTTGCGCCGTTTTGCCAAGGAGGGAGCTGAGGGGCAGCCGAAAATTTTGGTCGTCGCCCCAATGTCCGGCCATTTCGCCACGTTGCTGCGCGGCACCGTGCGCACGCTTCTGCCGGACAATGACGTTTATATCACCGACTGGCACAACGCCCGCGACGTGCCGCTCTCGGCTGGCGCGTTCGATCTGGATGATTGCATCGCTCATATCATGCAATTCATCGAAATCCTCGGCCCCGGCTCGCATGTGCTGGCGGTGTGTCAGCCCGCCGTGCCGGTGCTCGCCGCCGTCTCGCTGATGGCGCAATCGGGCTCGCGCGCCCAACCGCGCAGCATGACTCTGATGGCCGGGCCGATTGACACAAGGATCAACCCCACCAAGGTGAACGAACTTGCCAACGATAAGCCGATTGAGTGGTTCAAGCGCCACCTGATCGGCACCGTGCCTTACGGCTATGAGGGGGCCGGGCGGCGTGTGTATCCCGGCTTCATGCAACTGACCGCCTTCATCGCGATGAACGCTGAGCGGCACAAAAAAGCCTACATGGATTTTCACGAAAATTTGGCGAAAGGCGATGAAGCGAAAGCCGCCCAGCATCGCAAATTCTATGACGAATATCTGGCGGTGATGGACCTGCCCGCCGAGTTCTATCTCGAAACGGTGGAGAAAGTGTTCCAGCGGCATGATCTGCCGATGGGCAACCTGACGTGGCGCGGCCAGAAGGTGGACCCCAGCGCCATCCGCCGCACCGCGCTGTTCGCCGTTGAGGGCGAACTCGACGATATTTGTGCGATCGGCCAAACCATGGCGGCGCTGGATTTGTGCGTGGGACTGCGCCCGACGATGAAGCGCTACCACCTGCAAACCGGCGTCGGCCATTACGGGGTGTTCAACGGCAAACGCTGGCAGCGCGAGATTTATCCCCGTGTGCGGACCATGATCCACGCCCATAGTGCCTGAGATACGCTTGTGAAATTGGCTTGCTGGGCCATCTGATGGCGGTCTTTAGGAGGATTCTCATGCGCAAGATTTCCATCGCCCACGCCGCCTTCGCACTCAGCCTGCTGGCCGCCCCAGCCTTTGCGGGCGATTCACCGGCCCCAGCCAATGCCGAGGCGCATTTTTCCAATCTGACGGATGGTCAGACGGTGAAGAGCCCGTTTTTGGCGAAGTTTGAGGTCTCTGGCCTCTCACTCGCTCCGGCGGGCACCAACGAGCCCAACACGGGTCATTTCCATGTGTTGATCGACACCACAATGACCGCTGAGCAAATGCAGTATCCGATCACGGTGGACGCGCAGCATGTGCATTTCGGTAAGGCGCAGACCGAGACCACGCTCACGCTTCCGCCGGGCAAGCACACGCTGCAATTGTTGATGGGGGATGGCAATCACGCGGTTCACAATCATCCGGTGATGTCCAAGCCAATCACAGTTACCGTGGAGTGATGGTGATGGGCTGGGTAGTTCGGTCTGCCCAGCCCTTTTGGCCAGCCCTTTTGGCCAGCCCTGATTGGCCAGTCCTTATTGGCCAGCCCTATCTGCCGTGCTTCCCTCCACCGTCCACAGCGCGTTAGGCTGAGATGGCGCAAGGGGAACTGACAATGATCACCTTCAATCTCACCGCCGAGCAGCGTTTCGACCCTCGGAAGCACGTGGAAAACATCCTTGGACGCACTGAGGATGGCGACTTCACTGTGGCGTGCTGGGAGGCCGGGCAGGTCAGCCCGCATCACTGCCACCCTTATTGCACCGAGATTTACTTTTGTTTTGAGGGTGGTGGCACCATGCGCACCCCCACCGGTAGCGTGGCTGTGGTGCCCGGCGCGCTCTGCGTGCATCCGCCGGGCGAGGTCCACGAATATATCAACGGGCCGCAGCGGTCTGTGCTGTTTCGCGTGCGCTATGGGCAGGATATGCTCACCCACACGCTGGAATGGCCGACCAATCCAAGCTTTGTGCAATCCGCTGCCGATGCCGCCTATTACGCAAAACACCCGCCCGGCTATTGAGAATGGAGAAAGTTATGATGTTCCGCCGCGCGCTGGTTGCGTTCCTGTTGCTGCCAATACTGGCGCGCGCTGAGACGGCGAATGTGGCGGTGGCGGCGAATTTTACTGAGCCCGCCAAAGAAATCGCCGCCGCATTTCAGTCAAAAACCGGCGATGTTGTGGTCCTGAGCTTCGGTGCGTCCGGCAATTTTGCCAGCCAGATCAGCCAGGGTGCGCCGTTTGACGTGCTGCTCTCCGCCGATGAAATCCGCCCCAAACAACTGATCGCCACACGTTTTGCGGTCGCTGGCAGCAGCTTCACCTATGCCGTCGGTAAGCTGGTGCTGTGGAGCCATAGTGCGGGCCTCATCACCGGGGCAGATACGTTGAAAGCGGGCGCATTCAACAAACTTGCCATTGCCAAGCCCGAAGCCGCCCCGTACGGCGTGGCGGCGATTGAGGCGCTCAAGGCGTTGCAACTTTACGACGCGCTGGAACCAAAGCTTGTGCAGGGCGCCTCCATTGCCCAGGCCTTCCAATTCATCAACACCGGCAATGCCGAACTCGGCTTCGTCGCATTGTCGCAGGTGATCAACAATCCGGAAGGCTCGCGCTGGCTGGTGCCGCAATCGCTTTACACCCCGATCCGCCAAGACGCGGTGCTGCTCAGCAAAGGCGCGGGAAATGCCGCGGCCAAGGCGTTTTTGAATTTCCTCAAAGGGCCGGAATCGCGCCGTATCATCGAGAAATACGGCTATGCCATCTCCTCTGGTGTGTCGAACCAGGGTGCCTGACCTTCTCGCGACCATATGGGTTCCCATCGCCCTCACCCTG
Source organism: uncultured Rhodospirillales bacterium (assembly GCA_903932545.1). Taxonomy (GTDB): domain Bacteria; phylum Pseudomonadota; class Alphaproteobacteria; order Acetobacterales; family Acetobacteraceae; genus CAIQQQ01. The sequence continues at coordinate 946 of CAIZGT010000095.1, read as the reverse complement.
CGCCTCGCCTTGGTGACCACATTGCTGCTGCTGCTGCTTGGCACCCCGCTGGCGTGGTGGCTGGCACGCTCGCGCGCATGGTGGAAAGAGGCGGTGGCGGCGGTGGTGGCGATGCCGCTGGTGCTGCCGCCCACGGTGCTGGGTTTTTATCTTTTGGTCATCCTCGGCCCAAACGGCCCTGGTGGTGCCTTGGCCGGACTTTGGGGCGGGCGCACTTTGGCCTTCACCTTCGGCGGTTTGGTGATCGGCTCGGTGCTCTATTCAATGCCGTTCGTAGTGCAGCCGATCCGTGATGCCTTCACCGCGATGGGCACCCGGCCGATGGAAGTTGCCGCCACGTTGCGCGCCTCACCCTGGCAGGCATTCTGGCGCGTCGCCTTGCCGCTCGCCCGCCCCGGCTTGCTCACCGGCGCCGTTTTGGGCTTTGCCCACACGGTGGGGGAATTCGGCGTGGTGCTGATGATCGGCGGTGGCATTCCCGGCCAAACCAAAGTGTTGTCGGTGGCGATCTATGATTATGTCGAGACCGATCAATGGCCCCAGGCCCATCTGCTTGCCGCCGGGATGATGATCTTCGCCTTTGTTGTAATCCTGGCCCTGCGCCTGATTGAAGCCCGCACGGCACGGCTGCAGCGATGAGCCAGATTGTGGTGCGCTTCCAAGGCGCGGTTGGGGCATTTCGCATTGATGCGGCCTTCAACAGTCCGGCCACCGGGGTCACCGCAATTTTCGGCCCCTCCGGTTGCGGCAAAACCACCGTATTGCGGTGCATCGCTGGGCTGCATCGTCTGGCCGGCGTTTGCACGGTGGATGGGGAGGTCTGGCAGGATGCGCGGCAATTCCGCCCAACCCATCAGCGCCCGATTGGCTATGTGTTCCAAGAAGCCAGCCTGTTCGCGCATCTCTCGGTGCGGCGCAATCTGCTGTTTGGCGCGCCCGCCAACAT
>CAIZGT010000094.1 GCA_903932545.1 uncultured Rhodospirillales bacterium | reverse complement strand
GGCCGCAGGGCACGCAGGGAGTGACGTGATTGGAGAACGTGACGCCCATTTTGCACAGGCGGTCGAGATGGGGCGTTTTGAGGTGGGGCGTGCCAAGATACGGCATACAATCCGCCCGCCATTGATCGACCACGATCAGCAACACGTTGCGCATGGCTCTGCCCCCGGTTTGACGCGATCAGGAATCCCGGGTGAGGCGTCGCATGATCGCGGGTTGGGGGCAAGCGGTCGTCACCAAAAACGGCGGCATTCGAAAATGCCGCCGTTTGGTTGAACGGGCGTTCAGATCAGCGCGTGCCGCGGCGGCGGCGCACGGATCGCAGGCCGACGAGCCCGACACTCAAAATGCCCAAGCTGACAGGCTCCGGAACGGGCGTGCCGCTATAGGTGACAAACCCGGCGGTTTGGTAGGAGTAGGTTGGACCGTTGGCCAAACATGTGGAATCGACGCAGTTGTAGACCACTGCACCGTAGTCATTCACATCGCCATTTGTGCCGATCACATGGGTCTCAGTCACGCTGCCGCCTGCGTTCGTAAGGGGTGTGTCAAAACCGATATACAAGGCTTCCACCCCAATCACATTGGTGACATCGGTGCCGGGCAACAAGGCCACCAAGTCTTGATTGTCGTAGAATGCGCCGGTGGTGAACGGGAGAGTGAATGTGGCGGCACCGAAGGCTGGGCTGCTGGTCGATGCCGTCAAAACCAGATTTACATTGCTGTAAACCGCTGAATTTGCGTCGAAGACGAAAGACCCGCTCAGTGTGCTGCCATTTTGGAAGGTCAGACTGCTCAAGGTCCAAAGAACCGGGTCCGCGTTTGCGGTTTGGGCGGATAGCATGGCTGTGAGCGCGACGGTTGCGGCGGCGAGGGCATTTCGAATTGTGATCATTGTGTTGCCTATGACGATGCGTTGCGGGGCCAAACAAAAATCCGTCGTTTAACGAATGTTAACATTTTGTATATTCGCTCGAAAGTAAATTCGGTGGCGATCCCAACATGATGGGGCGTGACAGGGTGGGGCCCCTGCGGGATCCCATGCTACGGGCTGCTCGCCATTGATCGACCACGATCAGCTTGGGGGAAAGAGGTGAGGGTGCCGGCGTTTTTTCTTGAGTCCAGCCAGTGGCTGTGGTGTGAGATGAAAGATGGATTCAACCCCCACCTCCCCCGCAACGCCTGAGACTGTCACCGCAAAGTTGCGGGTGGTTTTGCGTGGGTTGCAGGCGGCGCTGGGGGCTTGGGGGCTGGCGCCGCTGCTTGGCATTCTGCTGTATGGCAGGGTGAGCCAAACCCTCGGCCGGATTGAGCGCATGCTGGTGCGGTTCCGCGCGGGCAAGTTGTGGCAGTGCCCGCAGCGGACAGTGGTGCAGGCGACGAGGCTGCACCTCCAGCAGCCGCTCATTCGATTGCCGCGCCGATTCGGCTGGTTGCTCAAATCGGGCAAGCATGAGGCGGCGGGCTATGGCTTGCGGTTGCACGCGGTGCTCGATGCGCCGGAACTGACGGAACTGCTGGCGCAGTCGGCGCAGGCGCGGCGTGTGTTGCGCCCGTTGTGTCGCGCGTTGGCGGTGGAATTGCCGTGGACGGTGGACAAAACCCCCGAAGAACGCGGCGTGATGCGGCGGCGAACGCGCAAGCCGCGCCCGAAGCCTGAGCCGTTTCGCATTCCGTTGCCACGCGGTGTGCTGAGTGCTGCGCGGCGCCAGGGTTTTGGCAAAATGCGTTGAGGCGTCACGCGGAGTTGCGTTCTAATCGTTCCGGATATTTATCGAAAGCACATCGCTGATGCGGGCTATGCCATGACCGCTCTCGACCCCCATCTCCGTCAGGTGCAATATGCTTGAGATGGCGCAGAAGCGCCCAATGGTGAGGAACGATCCAGATGTATCCAGCGGTGCAATTGCTGATTGATGGCGTGTGGGGCCCGGCTGCATCCGGCAAAACGCTTAATGTGGCCAATCCCGCCACTGGTGAGATTAACGGCACCGTGGCGCATGCCGATATCCCCGATCTCGACCGCGCGCTTGCCGCTGCCCAGAAGGGCTTTGGCGTGTGGAAGAAAATGTCGGCTTACGACCGCAGCAAGATTATGCGCAAAGCGGCTGAAATTCTGCGCACGCGCGTGGACGCCATCGCCACGCTGATGACGATGGAGCAGGGCAAGCCGTTGGCTGAAGCCAAGGTTGAAACCGCGTTCTCGGCGGATATCATCGAATGGTTCGCCGAAGAAGCCCGCCGCGCTTACGGTCGCGTGGTGCCATCGCGCGTTGAGGGTACTTTTCAATTGGTGATCAAGGAGCCGGTGGGGCCGGTTGCCGCGTTCTGCCCGTGGAACTTCCCGATCAACCAGGCCAATCGCAAAATCTGCGGTGCGTTGGCGGCGGGCTGCTCGATTATCGTCAAAGGGCCGGAAGAAACCCCGGCTTCGCTCGCAGCCTATGTGCAGTGCTGGCTTGACGCGGGCGTGCCTGCGGGCGTGATCAACCTGGTTTATGGCGTGCCGGCGCAGATCAGCGAATATCTGATCCCGCATCCGATCATCCGCAAGCTCACCTTCACCGGCTCGACCCCGGTGGGCAAGCATCTCGCGGCGATTGCAGGGGCCCATATGAAGCGGGTGACGATGGAACTCGGTGGCCATGCGCCCGCGATGGTGTTCGATGACGCGGATCTTGACAGTGCCGCCACCATTCTGGCCGCCAACAAGTTCCGCAATGCGGGGCAGGTTTGCGTGGCACCAACGCGCTTCCTGGTGCAGGAAGGCGTGCATGATGCGTTCGTTGAAAAACTGGTCGCCCGCGCGGAGAAACTGAATGTTGGCAACGGGTTGGAGGCCGGTGTGACGATGGGCCCGCTTGCCAATCCGCGCCGGGTGCCTGCGATGGAAGGGCTGATTGCGGATGCGGTGGCCAAGGGCGCCACAATTGCCACCGGCGGCAAGCGGATCGGCAATGTCGGCAATTTCTTCGAGCCGACAGTGCTGACCGGCATGACCACCGATATGCGGGCGATGAACGAAGAACCGTTTGGCCCGCTGGCGCTGGTGTCGCGCTTTGCGACGCTGGATGACGTGGTGGCAGAGGCCAACCGGCTGGATTACGGCCTCGCGGCGTATGCTTACACGTCCTCGCATCGGACGGTTTCGCTGCTGAGCGGTCGGGTTGAGGTTGGAATGCTGTCGATCAATCATCACGGCATTGCTCTGCCGGAAGTGCCGTTCGGCGGGATCAAGGACAGCGGCTATGGCTCAGAAGGCGGATCGGAGGCGATTGAGGCGTATCTGAACACCAAAATGGTCAGCCACGCGCTCTGATTAAACAACTATCTCGCCGTTCTGCCACACGCGCAGGACGGCGAGATCATCGCCAAGTTCGACGAAATCGGCACGGCAATCTGGCGCAATCCGGCCGTAACGCGACAGGCCGATCGCCTCGGCGGGTGTATGTGTTGCCATCCGCAGGGCATCGGCTGGTGTGATGCCGATGTGATGGACAGCGTTGCGCACTGCCTGGGCCATGCACAGATGCGCGCCGGCGAGGGTGCCTTGGGCGTCGCAGAGTTTGCCGCCGACGAGGGTGATGGCGTTGCCGTCTATCTCGAAGCCAGCGGCGTCGCTGCCGGTGGTGGCCATCGCGTCTGAGACCAGGAACAGACGAGTTGCCCCCATCATCTGATACGCAATGCGGATGCTGGCCGCATCGACATGCAGCAGATCGGCGATGATGCCGGCGTAGCCTCGCAGCAGCGTGGCCCCGACCAGACCCGGCGCACGGGCCGCGAGTTGTGACATCGCGTTGTAGAGATGGGTGGTGCCGCTGATGCCCGCGTCTAACCCAGCGTTGGCTTCGACAAAACTGGCCTCGCTATGCCCGGCAAACACAATGCGCCCTGCCGCACACAGCGCCCGGATTGCTGTAACCGGCACTGTCTCAGGGGCGAGGGTGATCAGCATTGGTGCTGGAAAGCCAGCGGTGAGTTGTGTAATATCCTCGCCCGTTAAAGCGCTGATCGCCCGCGCCGGATGGATGCCGCGACGGGATGGGGCGAGAAACGGGCCTTCCAAATGCAGCCCGGCAATCCCTGGCACAGCGGCCGCGATGGCCTCGCGCACGGCAGTGAGCGCGTGGCTTCGTGTGGCGGCATCGCTGCTGATCAGGGTTGGCAGGATGGCGGTGGTCCCGAGCCTTGCATGCGCCGCGCCGATCCGCCGCAGCGTGGCGACATCCGGCGCATCATTGAACATCACTCCCCCGCCGCCATTGACCTGAACATCAACAAAACCTGGAGCTAGCATGCCGATCTCGATCCGCTCACATTCCGGCAGCATGTCCGTTGCGGTGACCGCTCGCACCGCGCCGTTCTCGACAAGGATGGCCCGATTGGCGTGAAAGGCAGTGCCATCGAACAGATTGTGGGCGATGAACGCCTTCATCGGCGCAACTCCGCCAGCGCTGGGCCGAGATGGCCGTTGTGCTTGCGCAACGCCGTCTCGGCCTGGGCGGCGGTGATGCCGTTGAGCACCAGAACCGCAGGTTTTACCTGCCCGTCGGTGGTCGCCAGCGCCGCCGCAATCGCGGCCTCGTCCGCGCCGGTGATTTGCATCAGCATCCGCACCGCCCGACGGCGCAGCTTGGCGTTGCGGGCCTGCATGTCCACCATCAAGCCTTGATAGACATGTCCCAGCCGGATCATCACCAAGGTGGACAGCATGTTCAGCACCACTTTCTGTGCCGTGCCCGCTTTCATTCGCGTGGAACCGGCAATCACCTCTGGCCCTGTCTCGACCAAAATCGGGCAGGCTGCAGCTGAAAGGATTGCGCCATTGGCGACATTGGACAGAGCAATTGTGATCGCCCCCCGGACGCGCGCCGCTTGCAGAAGCGCGAGAGTAAACGGCGTGCTGCCGCTGGCGGCAAGGCCGATCACGACATCATTGGGCCGAATATCATGCACTTCCGCCGCCGCGTGCGCAGCCTCGATGTCGTCTTCGGCATTCTCCACCGCCTGCGTTAAGGCCGCCGTCTCACCAGCGATGAGCAGGACCAGGCGATCTGGTGGCCAGCCGAAAGTGGGCGGCAATTCTGCGCCGTCTTGCACGCCGATGCGGCCGGACGTGCCAGCGCCGGCATATATCAGCCGTCCGCCTGCTTGCAGTCCTACCAGGCAAGCCGCTGCGGCTGCAGCGATTGCAGGCAGGGACTTGCGAACGGCCAGCAGAGCCTCCACTTGCGAATCACAGATCGCTGAGAGAATCGACTCCGATTCCCAAGTCTCGATATCGGCAAAGCGATTTAAATTCGTTTCGGTATCATATGATTGAAGCAAGCTCGTCATTTGGTTTTGCCTGTTCTGAGCAGTGAAGTTTCAAAGGGCGATAAATCCGGACAGGCAACCAAATTTTTCAATTTCTTCCAAGTTTTCCGTGGATTGCAGCCTAGGTTACAAAATCATTTACATACGTAGAAAGCCGTTGTTACGTGCGTTCGCGGGGTTTCAAATCTGCTCTCCCAATTGCGGGACGCGGCGGCTGAAGCCAACAAAATTGTCGTAGCCTGGACGGAATAATCGGGAGATTTTGAATGTCGAAAGCGTTCATCGCGCAGGTCATACAAGAGTCAGCGTCATTGACGGGTGTTGCTGCCAACCGTACGGCCAATGAACTGATTGCCGCCATCGTGGGTGAGTTAAAAACACACGGCAAATTCACATTACCTAGCTTCGGCACATTCACGGTGCGTTAAACCAAGGCGCGGAAGGCGATGAACCCGCGCACAGGTGATGCCGTGAAGGTAAAGGCCGGCAAGACCGTACGGTTTAAGGCATCGCCGAGCTTGAAAAAGGCAGTGTGAAGGATTTTTGT
>CAIZGT010000093.1 GCA_903932545.1 uncultured Rhodospirillales bacterium | reverse complement strand
GTCTTTCGCACCATGCTGCCGGTCCTGATGACGCAAACCATCGTGCTGTTTCAAGACACCTCGCTGGTTTACGTCATCTCGCTCACCGATTTCCTGGGAGCCGCCTCCAAAATCGCCCAGCGTGATGGGCGCTTGGTGGAGATGTATTGCTTCGCAGGCCTCGTATATTTCGCCATCTGCTTCCTGGCCTCCCAAGCGGTGCGCCGCTTGCAAAGCCGGGTGGCCATCATTCGGTGAACCCCATGTCTGACACCGTCATCCGCCTCAGCCACGTCAATAAGTGGTACAACCCGCAATTTCAGGTGCTGAAGGATTGCTCGTTACAGGTCGAGAAGGGCGAGGTTGTGGTGGTCTGTGGCCCGTCCGGTTCAGGCAAATCCACCTTGATCAAATGCATCAACGCGTTGGAGCCGTTTGAGCAGGGCGAAATTATTGTGGATGGCGTGAGCCTGCACGAAAAGGGCGTCAACTTGCCCAAGCTGCGCGCCCGTGTCGGCATGGTGTTTCAGCACTTCGAATTGTTCCCGCATCTGAGCGTGATCGACAATCTCGACATCGCCCAAATCAAAGTGCTGGGCCGGGCGAAGGATGCCGCGCGCGCCAAGTCTGAGGCGCTGCTGGCGCGCGTTGAACTCTCCGCCCACGCCCAGAAATTCCCCGGCGAACTCTCCGGCGGCCAGCAGCAGCGCGTGGCGATTGCGCGCGCGCTGGCGATGGACCCGGTGGTAATGCTGTTCGACGAGCCCACCTCGGCGCTTGACCCCGAAATGGTGAGCGAAGTGCTGGATGTGATGGTGCAATTGGCGGGCGAGGGGATGACAATGATGGTCGTCACCCACGAAATGGGATTCGCGCGGAAAGTTGCCAATCGGGTGGTGTTTATGGATCGGGGCGAGATTGTTGTTGATGCACCCAAGGACGATTTTTTTGGCGACATTGGCAACGATCGGGCACGGCAATTTTTGTCAAAAATCCTGCAACATTAATCCACCTTTCAGCGCTTCGTTTCGCTGGCCGTAACGCCGAAGCTATGGTTTAACCCCAGGGCTGATGAAGGGATCGCCGGTCCCGCAACACACAGGTGACGTTCATTTCCAACCTTCGCGGCAAACTCGGAGGCATTTGGGGGCGCGTTGTGCGTTTGGCACAACGCGACAAACCGCCCGTATGTGCATTTGAAACGCTGCGCCAAGGGCCGGCGCCCAAGCGCGAATCCTGGAGGGATCGCTGGTTCCCGCACCGCCAAATCCTCATCCGTGGGCCCAATCAAACCGCGGCCATTCATTTCGGCCAACGCTTTCAAATAGCCGTGGTGTTCATCGCCGCGTTCAGTGCGTTGGGCTTTCTTGGCGTCTCGATTTCAGCGGCTTGGAATCGGCATGAAGCCTCGCGTATGGCGCGTGAGATGGACGCGCTGCGCACCACCGCACATCTGGAAGCCGAGCACGCGGCACAGGATCGTGACCTGCTCTCGCGCATCAGCCGCGAACTCACCGAGCGCATGGCGGAACGTGATCGCGCGGCTTCAGACCCAGCCACGAACGGTAAAACCGTCGCCGAGCGTCAGGCCGATATCGACCGCCTGATTGCCGTCCGTGAGGCGACCATCGATCGTGCCTTCGAGGAACGCAAACGGGTCGCCGCTGAACGCGATCAGGCGATTGCCGAGCGCGATGCGGCCCTTGCCGCGAACCGCGACACCGTGGCGCGATTGGATGCGCAAATGCACGACACAATTTCTGAGGTGGAGAAAATCATCGCCTCAACCGGGCTTGACCCCAACCGCTTGGCCCCGCTCAAGCCGCAAATCAAAGACGACAAATCCGCCCCACGCGGCGGGCCATTCCTCCCGTGGCTCGGCTTGAAGCCCGACGCCGATCTCGGGCAGGATGTCGGCATCGAACACGCGCAAATCGTTGCGACCGGCCTCGACCGGCTGCAACGCCTGCGCGATGTGCTCAAGCATCTGCCGGTGGCAAGCCCGGTGGGTGAGGTGGAGTTGTCGAGTGGCTTTGGCTATCGGGTGGACCCGTTCACCGGCCAGGCCTCGCAACATGACGGGGCGGATTTCCGAGGTCCGCGCGGCACCGCAATCTACGCCACCGCCGCCGGTGTGGTGGCGACGGCTGGGTATATGCCGGAATATGGTAACACCGTTGATATCGATCATGGTTTTGGGTTGATGACGCGCTATGCGCATCTGGATAAAATCCTCGTCAAGCCTGGCGAGGCGGTGGTTCTTCACCAAAAGCTCGGCCTGATGGGGGCAACGGGGCGGGCGACCGGGGTGCATCTGCACTACGAAACCCGCGTGAATGGCAATGCCCGCAATCCGCTCAACTTTCTGAAGGTAGATCATTATGTTCCAGAAAAAATCCCAGCCGCGAGCCTCCAATCTGACGGCGTCAGCCACGATCGTGACTGAGTCATCGGCGCAGCAAGCCAAAGGCTCCAACGTGCCCTCCATCATCAGCGCCGATATGGTGATCCGTGGTGACCTGTCCGGCACCGGAGACTTGCAAATTGAGGGCAAGGTCTTCGGCCGCGTCGATGTGGGCCATCTGGTGTTGGCCGAGAGCGGCTTGGTTGAGGGCGAAATCATTGCCAAAGCCGCGCGCATCAGCGGCGTGCTGACTGGTACTATCCTGGCGGGTTCCGTCACCTTGGCCTCCACCGCGCGGGTGCAGGGCGATATCACCCATGAAGTGTTGGCCATTGAGGCCGGTGCGCAGCTTGAAGGCCAGTGCCGCCGCTCGTCGAGCGTCGCCCCGAAGCTAATCGCAGCACCCGCCGCTGCGGTTGTTGCGTAACAATTTTATCGCCTTGCAGACCCAAAGGAGACAATAGATCCCTCCTTTGGGAGATTGCAGATATTTCGATGGCTCATATATAAGATTGTTTCGCGTCATAAATCCGAGTTGAGCGCCTTGCTGCGTTTGCGAGATTGGGCTAGCAACAATCGCCTTCCGGGCGGCCCGGGTGCTTGGCGGGCACGTCTCTTATCAAGAGATGGTTTCCCGTCACCCGTGAAGGATTTCCCCCCATGGCTCGCAACAAAATCGCCCTGATTGGCGCCGGTAACATCGGCGGCACCCTGGCTCACCTCATCGGCCTCAAGCAACTTGGCGACGTTGTGATGTTTGACGTCTTCCCAGGCGTCGCCTCCGGCAAGGCGCTGGACATCATGCAGTCCGGCCCGGTTGATGGCTTCGACAGCGCGATGAAGGGCACCGGCGATTACGCCGATATCGCTGGCGCTGACGTGGTGATCGTCACGGCAGGCTTCCCGCGTATGCCCGGCATGACCCGCGACGACCTGCTGACCAAGAACGCGGGCGTGATTGCCCAAGTGGCAGAAGGCATCAAAACCTATTGCCCGGATGCGTTCGTCATCGTCATCACCAACCCGCTCGACGTGATGGTCTGGGT
>CAIZGT010000092.1 GCA_903932545.1 uncultured Rhodospirillales bacterium | reverse complement strand
GATCACCCGATAGCCGCTGTGCGGCCGCCGGTTCCAGGAGCCGTGCTGACCGACAAACATGCCGTTCGCATAGCGTGCCGGCAAGCTGGTGCCGGCCGACACAGCAAGGCCGAGCGAGGCGGTGTGCGGCCCGAGTGCATAGTCGGGCACCAGGGTGCGCGCGACCAAATCGGGGCGCTGCGGCTCGACACGCGCGTCCACGTGGTTGCCAAAGTAGCTGTACGGCCAGCCATAGAAGCCACCATCGCGCACCGACGTCAGGTAGTCGGGAACGAGGTCGCTGCCGATCTCGTCGCGCTCGTTGACCACGGTCCATAGGGCACCGCCGGGCGCCCAGGCCAGTCCGTTCGGGTTGCGCAAGCCGCTGGCGTAGACGCGGTGTGCGCCGGTTGCGATGTCCACCTCCCAGATCGCCGCGCGTTCGGCCTCGGCCGCGATGCCGTGCTCGGCCACGTTGCTGTTCGAACCCACGGTCACGTAGAGCTTCCGGCCGTCGGTGCTGGCAACGAGGTTCTTGGTCCAGTGGTGGTTGATGGGACCCGCCGGCAGCATCACGACGACGACGCCGCGCGCGGTGATTCGGGTCAGACCGGGGGTGTAGGGAAAGCGCAGGATGGCATCGGTGTTGGCGACATAGAGATCCGTGCCCACCAGGGCCATGCCGAAGGGTGCGTTCAGCCCTTCCAGCAGCACGCTGCGAAAGTCCGCAACGCCGCGACCGTTGCTGTCGCGCAGCAGGGTGATGCGATTGGCGCTGGGCGTGGCCCCGCCGGCGCGCCGCATCACGAGGCGCATGATCGCGCCGCGCAGACCTTGTCCGTCTTCGGGCCGCGCGGGTGCGTTGGTTTCAGCCACCAGCACATCGCCGTTCGGCAGCACCATCAACCAGCGCGGGTGATCCAGGCCGCTGGCAAACGCCATCACGCGCGTGCCTGCGGCGGCCTGGGGCGTCACGCCGGTGGGCCAGCCACGGGCGGGCGCGATATTGACAGTGGGGATCAGCGTCGGGTGGGGCGCCACCAGCCGAGGTTGCGGGCCGGTGCCGTCGGCCACCGTCAGTTGAGCCGTCTCGCCACAGGCGGACAGCATCAAGGCGACCACCGCGCTGGCGGCAAGGGTTGCGAGCTTCAAGTCGGCTTCCTGGGCAACATCCGCGTGACTGCAGGCTAAGCAGGGCCTCGCCACCGGGCTGGGCGAGAGAGTGTCATCGTGCTCATCGCGTCAAAGCCGCTTCGAGTTGCGCCTTGTTCATTGACGAGCGCCCCTTCAAACCGCGCTGGCGGGCCTCGTTGCGAAGCTGCAGCAGTGTTCGACCTCCCGGACCTTGGTGCGAGTGCAGGCCGCCGCGCCGGCCGGCCGACATGTCGTTGAGCGATGAGGCACTGGCCTCCACGGACTCGCCATGCTGCGCCCGCTCCTTGTTGACGACGCGTGCGGCAATCTCCTCGGCAAGGGGCTCGGTCTTGCCCCGTTCAAGCAGGCCTTCCTTGATGTGCTCGTATTGGCGCTCGCGCTTGGCGCTCCAGGTTTTCTGAGGCATGACGGATCCTTGGGGGTGCGGGAGGAAACGTGCGGAACAACTCAGGCGCCGCTAAGGCGGCGCTGTCGAGACGTCGGACTTCATGCTAGGGCACCATCAACGCGGCATGCACCGCCTCTCCTCATGGGGCAGCCGCTTCGAGGGTGGCCCGCAAGCTGATTTCGGCAACGGATGCCAATGCCTTGGACAGCGGGCAATCGCGCTTGGCTGCCAGGGCGAGTTCCTGGAACTTGCCTTCGCCGATGCCGGGCACGACGGCGTTCAGCGTGAGGGTGATCCGGTCGATCACAAAGCCTTCACCCTGTGGGATCAGGCGGACGCGGACCTCGGTGTCGAGAATGCCGGTGGCAAAGCCCGCCTTGTCGCACGCGAACGAAAAGGCCATCGTGAAGCACGCAGCGTGCGCGGCGGCCAAGATCTCCTCGGGATTCGTGCCCCGGCGGTCGTCCTCGAACCGACTGGCAAAGCCATACGGATAGCGCTTGAGCGCGCCCGTCTCTGTGCTGATCTGCCCCTGACCTTTCTTGCCCGGGCCTTCCCAATGCACGCTTGCGGTTTTCTCGACCATGATGGAGCCTGCCAGGGAAATGATGGAAAGTAGAACTGGTGTCGGACCGCGATGTCGGCCCGCATCGACTGTTGAGTCACCTGGCAAGTGTTGCTGTTGGATATCGACCTTAACCCGCGCAACGGGATATCGAGTCACACAGGCCTTTGCGCGGCAGCCACGGTGCGGGCCACGTTTGAGTTCATGGTCGCCGCCCAGCGCGCCCGGGTCTGTTCTTCAACGCACAGACCCGGAATACCCATCGCTGCAGACGGCAGTCGGGTCGGTCGGGCCTGTGGGGCGCCAAGCCCACGGCGCCCGACCGAGTCTGGAGCGCTACTGACCCTATATGGGTGGCAGCGTACAGACCGACACGGCCGCCTTCTGTTTTGCTTCGTAGTGGCGGAATGCAGGCATGAATTGGAGAATGACATGGATGTGCTGCTGATTTTGGTCGTGTTTCTGTTGCTGTTTGGCGGAGGCGGCGGCTTGTATTGGGGAATGGGCGCGGGCTGGGGGATCGGCCCGATAGGATTGATTCTGTTGGTAATCGTCATCTCCTATCTGCTCTACGGTTATCGCGGGAGACGGGGATAGGCGGTGGGCGCAGCGGCGCCTTCACTCTGCCGGCAAGCAGGTAATCAATCCATTCCCCGGCCCACGGTTGCCGGCCAAGACTGGTGCCGATTGCATTGGCGCACCAGCAAGCACGGCGAAGGACATATGGCTGAGCATCATTTGAGCGGGTTGGCGATTCGAATCCCGCCGAAGCGCCCGTGCCGCATTTCCTCAGGCCGCACATTTTGCCACCCGAACGCTTCAATCCAAGGGCCGCGGGGCCGGCGTGCTGTTTGACGCAAGATCATGATCGGCCATCATTTGGCGTTGTCGCAATATCCGTCGATAGTGCGCTCCCGAACTGCATGAATCCGTATGCCACCGACCAACGCCGAAGCTCGGTTCGGCCAAATTGGATTGAAGGCCCGGAACGCTTCTAAAGACGCGAGATACTTAAGGGAATTCCGATGAATATTCCACTTCCACCGGAATGCTGGTTTATAGGTTTTATCCTCCTTTCGATTATCTTATTTTATAAAAACAAATACTTTCTCTCAGCTGTTTTTGCCGCTCTTTCACAAATTTTTAAAAGTCCCGGGATCTTACTTTTTGCTGCCTATTTTTTGCTGGCTTTTTTAAGCTATCAAAAAACAAAAGTGATCCTTTCGAACCACGTTTGTTTTTGCGTTTTTATTTTTTTGCTGCTTTCTTTACTTT
>CAIZGT010000091.1 GCA_903932545.1 uncultured Rhodospirillales bacterium | reverse complement strand
GGTGCCCATTTGCCCGGCGTGGTTTCATCGAGGATGAACACCGGGATCACCGGCGCATCATGGCTCAACGCCGCTGCCAATGCCGCTTGGTCGGCAAGGCGCAGATCGCGGCGGAACCAGAGCAGGGTGGGCGGCTGTGTCATCAGCGTGTGAAATCCTTGTCTCGGGAAAGTTACGCAACTCCGCGGGCATCGGATGCGCGGCTAGAGCGGCAAAGTTGCTTTCTGCCTTGTAGATGGGCGGGAGGCAGCGAACGGGAAGGCGTATACCCGCTCGCGCCCCAGCAAAAACGCGCGCCCGCCGCGTGGAAACAATTCCGCGATCGCCACGTCACCGATATCGAGCCCGCCGGTAAAGGCACCGAGTGCGGGCAGCATCAGCCGATAGCCATCGGCGACAAAGCAGGCGCGGCTGATCGACGTGCCGCGCACAGCAACCGTGGCTTTCGGGTGAAAATGCCCGCTGATCTCGCCGGTGACGCGGCCCGGTTGCGCCTGATGGCGGAAGGTGAGCTTGCCGAGTTCAAACGCCTCGGTTGCTTTGCCGGGCAGATCGACGGGGGGCGTGTTGTCATGATTGCCGAGTACCCAGACGAAGCGGCACGCCCCTGCCATCGCCGCCAATCTTGCGCGATCGGGCTCACTGAGGCGGTTCGAGCCGCGCGGGTCGTGGAACGAATCGCCGAGGGCTACGATGGTTTTCGGGCCGTAGCGGCGGATGAAACTGGCCAGCAGATCAAGCGTCTCGCGCGTGTCGAACGGCGGCAACAGGCAGCCGCGCGCGGCGAGGGAGGTGGATTTTTCGAGGTGCAGATCGGAGACGATCAGCATGCGCTGGGCGGGCCACACCAGCGCGCCCGCCGGATCGAGCATCAGGCGTTCGCCAGCGAGATGGATGGGTGCTGCGGCGGTCATAGCACGCTCGCCTCGGCCACCAGTGCCGCCTCTTCGAGCAAATCATCATCGGATTCCAGTGTGCGCACCGATTCCCGTCCGATCTCCAATAGCACCGGCACCGCCAGCGGTGAGACGCGTGGCAGCACGATATGGCGCACACGCCCGGCGATACGAGCCAGCATGTCGGCGATTCGGCCCAACTCGGTGAGGCCGCCGCGTGCATCGTCCCGCGTGGCGCGCAGCAGGATGTGGTGGGGCTGATGGCGGCGGAGCACGTTGTAGATAAGATCGGAATTCACCGTGACCTGCCGCCGGTTTTTGTCCATCCCCGGATAATGCCGGGGAATGAGGCCCGCAATCACCGCGACATTGCGAAACGTGCGTTTGAGCATCGAGCTTTCATCCATCCAGGCCTCAAGATCATCGCCGAGCATATCCTGCTCAAAGAGTCGGGCCACATCCTTAGGCTCTTCCGCCGACCACACCGCCATCACGTAATCGGTGGCGACGAAGCCGAGCGGCTTCATGCCGAAGCGCTCCATGCGCTTGGTGATCAGCAGGCCAAGCGTCTGATGGGCTTGGCGACCCTCGAAGCAATACGCCACCAGATACCAGCGATTACCGCGCGGAAAGGTTTCGACCAGCAGATCATCCGGTCCTGGCATTTCCGAGCGCAAATTCTGCATTGCCAGCCATTCGCGGACGGGTTCGGGGAACGCGGCCCAGGCGGTGGGATCATGCAACATTGCGCGGACACGGGAGGCGAGGTTGGTCGTCATGGGCATGCGGCCGCCCATATAGGCGGGGACTTTCGGCTCGCCGGTGCCGCCATCGACCACTTCGACAGTGTTTTCGCGCATGCGGTGGAAGCTGAGCAATCGCCCGGCGAATATGAAGCTGTCGCCGGGGGTGAGCATGTTGACGAAATATGCCTCAATTTCTCCCAGCGTGCCGCCGATGCGCCCGGCGTAGCGGACTTTCAGCACTGGAGCCTCGACGATGGTGCCGATATTCATTCGGTGCAGGCGGCGGATTGGCTCCGAGCGAACATGCACGTAGCCCTCAGAGTCTCGAAAGAGCTTGCGATATTGCTCATACCCGGCGAGTGCGTAGCCGCCGGTTTCGACGTAATCTAGGGTAGCGTTGAAATCGTCGCGGGACAGATCGGCGTATGGAGCGGCGAGTATGATCTCTTGATAGAGCGCATCGGGCTGAAACGCGGCCGCACAGGCACAGCCGAGGATGTGTTGGGCCAATACGTCGAGCCCGCCCGGCCTTGGCGGGTCGCCATCGAGTTCACCGGCGGCGACACCGCTGATGGCGGCCTCGCATTCCAGCACCTCGAAGCGGTTGGCGGGCACCAGCAGTGCAACGCTGGCCTCATCCATCCGGTGATTGGCGCGGCCGACGCGTTGCAGCAGGCGGGAAATGCCTTTCGGTGCGCCGACTTGGATCACCTGATCCACCTCGCCCCAATCGATGCCGAGATCCAGCGAGGAGGTGGCGACGACTGCGCGGAGCTTCCCCGCCGCCATCGCGGCTTCGACGCGAAGGCGCTGTTCCATCTCTAAGCTGCCGTGATGGATAGCAATTGGCAGCGTATCTTCGTTGAGCTTCCAGAGTTCTTGAAACATCAACTCGGCCTGTGCGCGCGTGTTGACGAACACGATGGTCATACGCGCGGCGGCGATGCGCAGTAGAATATCCGGAGCGGAGTTCAGCCCCATATGGCCGGACCAGGGCAGGCGGCCATTGGGAAGAATGAGGCCGATATCCGGCGCGGTGTCGCCGCTGCCGGTGATAATGCGGGCGTGGCGGGAGACGTAGCGCCGGATTGCCTCGGGGTGGGCGATGGTGGCCGATAATCCGATAAATTGCAGCCCTGGCGACAGCACCGTCAGCCGTGCGAGGCAGAGTGCCAGTTGATCACCGCGCTTGGTGCCGGCGAGGGCATGCACCTCATCGATCACCACGCGCTTGAGGCTGGTGAACACCTCGCTCGGCTGCGACAGCATTACGGCGAGCGATTCCGGCGTGGTGAGCAGGATGTTGGGCGGGCTGGTGGATTGCCGCCGCCGTGCTTCCTGCTTGGTGTCACCTGAGCGGGTTTGTATTGTGATGGCAAGGTTCATGCCCTCGATGGGTGCGGTAAGATTGCGCGCCACATCGGCGGCGAGGGCTTTGAGGGGGGAGAGGTAGAGCGTGTGCAGACCCTCATGCGGTTGCGCGTGCAACTCGATCAGCGAGGGCAGAAACCCGCCCAAGGTTTTGCCGCCACCGGTGGGGGCGATGAGCAATACGCTCTCACCAGCTTGCGCCGCTTCCAGCACCGCGAGCTGATGCGCGCGCGGCTTCCAGCCCCGTGCGGCGAACCAGATGCGGAAAGGTTCTGGAAATGTTCCTGCCATGCCTTATATCTAGATGCATGGCCCCGCATCCGCAAACTTGGCTGAAATTGTTGCCGCAGGGGCTGTTCTGCGACCCGGGCGGATTTTTCATCGACCCGTTGCGCGGGGTGGATCGCGCGCTCATCACGCATGGCCATTCCGACCACGCCCGCCCCGGCCATGCGCACGCTCTATGCACCGCGCCGACGCGCGACATTATGAGTGCCCGGATGGGGGCGGGGGCACCTGCTTCGACGCAGGTGCTCGGCTGGGGTGAGAGTGTGCGGGTGGGGGAGGTGGATGTGTCGCTGCATCCGGCAGGGCATGTGCTGGGTTCGGCGCAGATTTGCCTGGAGTATCAGGGCGCGCGGGCGGTGATCAGTGGCGATTACAAGCGTGTGCCGGATGCGACATGTGATGGGTTTGAACCGATTAAGTGCGATGTGTTCGTCACCGAGGCCACGTTCGCGCTGCCGGTGTTCCGCCACCCTGATCCGCTGGCTGAAATTCGGCGGTTGCTCGCAAGTGTGGCGCTGTTTCCGGAGCGGACGCATGTGGTGGGTTGCTATTCGCTTGGCAAAACCCAGCGTTTGATCTCGCTGTTGCGCCAAGCTGGGTGGGACGCGCCGATCTACATGCACGGCGCATTGGCCCCGATGTGTACGATTTATGAACAACACGGGGTGCGCCTCGGCGATCTGCGGCCTGCCACGGTCGCGGCGAAGTCGGAACTCATTGGCGGCATCGTGTTGGCCCCGCCCTCCGCGGTGGCGGATCGCTGGGCGCGACGTCTGGCCGAGCCGGTGGTGGCTGTGGCGTCCGGCTGGATGCGGGTGCGCCAGCGGGCGAAGCAGGGCGGGGTTGAGTTGCCGCTGGTGATCTCGGATCATGCCGATTGGGACGAATTGCTGGCCACTCTTGATGACGTGCAAGCGCCCGAAGTGTGGGTGACGCATGGGCGGGAGGATGCGCTGATCCATGCTGCGGGGCTGCGCGGGATCAAGGGGCGGGCGTTGCGGTTGGTGGGGTATGGGGAGGGGGAGGAGGAGTGATCCTGTTCGCCAACCTTTTGGAGCGTCTGGTGTTCACCCCTGGACGCCTGACCAAGATCGCCCTGTTGCGGCGTTATTTCGACACCGCGCCTGATCCGGATCGCGGCTTGGCGCTGGCGGCGATCACCGGCGCGTTGAAATTTCCCACGGCCAAGGCGGGGTTGATTCGGGAGTTGGCGGCCACGCGCACGGATCCGGTGCTGTTCGAACTCTCGTATGATTATGTGGGCGATCTGGCGGAAACCGTGGCGCTGATCTGGCCGGAGAAGCCGTCCAACGCAGCGCCGCCCTTGCTGTCAGAAGTTGTGGATACGCTCGCCACCGCGCCGAAAGCCGATCTGCCTTATATTGTGGCGGGTTGGCTTGATGCGTCAGACGCATCGGTGCGACTGGCGCTGCTCAAACTGATCACCGGCGGGATGCGGGTGGGGGCGTCCGGGCGGCTGGCGAAAACCGCGCTCGCTGAGCTTGGCAGTGCGATATCGCCCGATGATATCGAGGAGGTTTGGCACGGCTTGACCCCGCCTTATGCCGGATTGTTCGCCTGGATTGAGGGAAGGGGGCCGAAGCCTGATCCGCTGGACGCGCCGGTGTTCCGCGCGCCGATGCTGGCGAACCCGATTGAGGATGCCGATTTGACGCGGATGAACACCGCCGATTATCGGGCTGAATGGAAATGGGATGGGATTCGCGTGCAACTCGTCTCAACACCGGGCGGACGCGCGCTGTATTCGCGGGGGGCGGAGGATATCTCGGCCACTTTCCCCGAAATTCTTGCTGCGATGAACTGCCACGCGGTGCTGGATGGGGAGTTGCTGGTGGTGCGCGACGGTGCGGTGGCACCGTTCAGCGATTTGCAACAACGGTTGAATCGCAAAACCGTGACGCCGAAAATGCAGCGGGATTATCCCGTGCAGGTACGGCTTTACGATATGTTGTTCGAAGGCGCTGAGGATATCCGCCCGTTGCCATTTGATACCCGTCGCGCGCGGCTGGAGAGATGGTTTGCCGCATCTGCGCCAGCGCGAATGGACCTCTCGGCGCAAATTGCCTTCAGCAGCCTTGATGAACTGGCGCAATTGCGGTTCTCGGCCCGCGCCGCTTCGATTGAGGGGCTGATGCTCAAGCGCGGCGATGGCGCCTATGTACCGGGCCGCCCGAAAGGCCAATGGTGGAAATGGAAGCGTGATCCGCTGAATATCGACGCCGTGTTGATGTATGCCCAGCGCGGCCACGGCAAGCGCAGCAGCTTCTATTCCGATTTCACATTCGGGCTCTGGCGCGGGGCGGAACTGCTGCCGGTGGGCAAGGCGTATTTTGGCTTCACCGATGAGGAATTGGTGATGTTGGACAAATTTGTCCGCAACAACACCACGGCGCGTTTTGGGCCGGTGCGTGAGGTGGCTAAATCGATGGTGGTGGAGGTGGCGTTTGACGCCGTCCAACGCTCGCCTCGCCACAAATCAGGGGTTGCATTGCGATTTCCCCGCATCAGTCGGATACGCACTGACAAGCCAGCTGTTGAGGCGGATCAATTAGAGACACTGATATCGTTGATTGAGGGGCGCTAAATCTGTAGAATTGACGAAAATCGAGGTGAAACCAGATGAAGTTCTTAAAGCCAATCGCTCATGCTGTTGCTGGCGCGCTGATTGCCGCTACCACCTTTGGTCAAGCGCACGCATACGATTGAGCCAGCAGCGCCCCTGGGAATTTTATCGCCACTGCTACGCTGCAGTCTCAACTTCCTGGAGGTTATACCTGCACCGGGACGTTCCCCAGTGCTCAGTGGAATGAGTTGCTCTCGGGCGGGTCTAGTGGAGTTGTGATCGATTATAAAATGGGACCGTTATCGTCT
>CAIZGT010000090.1 GCA_903932545.1 uncultured Rhodospirillales bacterium | reverse complement strand
GACATCGAGAACATCAAGCCCAAGATTGCGCAGATTGTCGTGCACTGCCTGTGTCAGTGCCTCGGGCGAGAACGCAGGATTCCACGACCCATCACTGCCACGGCGGGCACCGATTTTTGTGACGATAACGAGGTCATCTGGATAAGGTGCCAGCGCGTCGCGGATCAGCTGATTGGTCACGTGTGGCCCATAGAAATCGCTGGTGTCGATATGGTTCACGCCGGCAGCAATCGCTGCACGCAATACCGCATGGGCGGCATCAGGATCCTTAGGTGGGCCAAAAACGCCAGGCCCCGCAAGTTGCATTGCGCCATATCCCAGCCTCCTCACAGTTCGCTGCCCGAGGCGGTAAGTGCCAGATTGTTCGACGCGCGCCATGGTCGGCCTCCGTTTGCAAATCGGCGAGCGGGTCAAACGCCAATCGGCGCGGCGCGCTGCTGATTTGACATAGTATGGTGGGGTCCCAGGTGGACGCCTATCCACAATTAGAACAAGATATAGCCTGAATTATGTCACGCGTAATTCGTTGAGATATTCTAGCAAAACGCTATCCCCGTTTCACTTGCTCGCCAAACTCGCACTGAGACTTGTAACCAATTCCGCAAGGCGTTTCCGGTCGAGTGGCTTTGAGAGATAACCATTCATACCCGCGGCAAAACAGGCGTCGCGGTCACTCTCTTGGACATTCGCTGTCATGGCTACGATGGTGATGCCCGATGTATCGCCACCGAGCGCTCGGATCATTCTGGTGGCGGTGTAGCCATCGGTTCCCGGCATATGAACATCCATCAGCACCAGCTGATAATCGCCGTGCTCTACCATCGCAACCGCTTGTGCACCGTCTCCGGCCACGTCCGCCTGGATACCCAAACGCTCGAGAAAGGCCACCGCCACCAACTGGTTTGTGGCGCTGTCGTCAACGACGAGCACCCGCAAATCGCTTGAGCTGGCGGGGGGCACCAACCCGAGGGAGCCTATCTCAGATTCGGCACCACCTTTCAAAATCTCCTGGATACGTTCGAGCAATACGTTCTGGCGCACCGGCTTCACCAGCATCGCGGCAAAGCCAGCCGCCAGAGCCTCCTGCCGCAATTGGGTGGTGGCTCCGGATGTGGCCAGAATAAGCTTGGTCTCGCGCAGACTTGGTATGCTTTTGATCTCTTGACCCAGGTCGATGCCCGTAACCATTGGCATTTGATGATCGATCAATGCCACGTCATAGGGGCCGTTTGCCGCAGATTCCATGTCTTGCAGCGCCGAAGCAGCGTCTGCCACACAGACAACAACCCCGCCCCAAAACTCTAACTGGCGCCGGAACACGTCGCGGTTAATGGCATTGTCATCGACCACCAAAAACCGGCGCCCAGCCAGCGGGGTCATTTCCTGAATGAGCGGGTCGCCTGCAAATCTCAGCGGCACCTCAATCCAAAAATTGCTTCCCTCGCCAAGTTTACTGCGAAACCCGATCTGCCCACCCAGTGCGTTTACAATCCGCTGAGAGATCGCCAGCCCCAGGCCGGAGCCGCCGTGCCGTCTCGCCGCAGAGGAATCGACTTGGCTGAACATCGAGAACATTTTTGAGCGGGCACCTTCAGGAATGCCCACGCCGGTGTCTGTCACGTCAATTCGCAGCCAAGGGATCTGATCAACAAGTTTAACGTCCGCCTCGATTGCAACATTGCCCTGATCAGTGAATTTCACTGCATTGCCAGCCAAGTTGAGCACTATCTGACGCAGACGTCCGGCATCTGAGACGAAACTCCCTTGGGCACCTTGGCCTATCAAGCAAGTCAACTCGATATTTTTCGCGTGGGCGTTGGGCGCCAGGATATCAAGCACGCCCTCTACCAAATCGGCCACCTGAAAGTGAGTTTCCTCAAAGTCAAAACGACCAGCTTCCATCTTCGAAAAATCAAGAATATCGCTGATCACAGTGAGCAAGGATTCTGCGGATACCCGCACCACATTGGCAAAATGCCATTGCTCACGGTTTAACTCAGTGTCCAACAACAGCCCCGTCATTCCGATGATCCCGTTCATCGGCGTGCGGATTTCATGGCTGACGGTGGCAAGGAACTCTGATTTCGCGCAATTACCAGCCTCGGCTTCCTCCTTAGCGGCGCGCAATTGTCGTTCTAGAATAGCTGAGTCCGAAACATCCTGTAGCAGCACCATGAGGCAATCATGATTGACCTTTAAGACGGTGCAGGAAACCACATAGATCGCCTGTGACGGCTGGGTAGTCGATAGATCGATGCGCCGGTCCCGGAGCATCATCCCTGATGCTCCGTCGAATTCGCGGATGAGAGGTAATAAGTGCTGGTCGTGCGGCTCAAGCAAACTGAACAGGTTCTCGACAATTCCATCGTCGGCAAGGCGAATTAAGATCGACATCGCTTGCGGGTTGATCATGGAAATCGTGCCGTCGGTGGTAACCTTTATGAGCCCTGTAGGACACATATAGACGAAGCTCAGCAATGCTTCGTATTCGGCTTCCACGTCCCAAGGCGGGTCGGATGGCATTACGTCGCTTACCGTTTGATAAGCAAATAGTTGCGTCGTAAATTCGGTCGTTTAATTAACCTCATACGAACCGGGGTAGGGCGCATGCGAAAAGTAAGCACGTAATCAATAACGGCATCAATCTCCGCTTCATCTTCATACCGTTGACCAACCATGAAGTTATTCATGCAAACGGCGACTGTCAGGAAAAAATGCTGCCCTAATACCGTCTCCGGCCGGAGCCTTGCATAGCCTGCCTCAGTTGCGTTGTAGATTTCGACAATCATGCTCTGCGACAAACCGATGACGCCAAATGACAGGGAATCGAGGAAAGCGGAATCGGCGCGGTCGAGCAACGCTGGGTCTATTGTGTCGAATGTGAAGCCTGTCACTCCATCGTCCGCACTCTGCTGATGTATCCCAGCCACAGGACCGCACTCCTTAAAATTTTCGCCATATTGGCGGTGCAAATTTCTCCATCAGGCTGCGCTAAAGGAGATCTTTGGACGTTGTTATCAACCTACGGCACCTTGATATCAACTTGATCGTTTGCATAAATTAGCAAAAAATATTGTAAACACTATGACATCTATATCACAACCGCGTGGAGTGTCGCGGCCACCGCGTTGCACCTGCATTTACGAAACACCCGAAGCGGCGCAGACATAGTGCTGTGTGGCGGCAGGCGACGTGCAGTTTGTGATTGGCAGTGTTGTAGATGGGGAGAGTTGGCAGCGCGTTACTGGCTGCTAACAGCGGCGCTGAGCGTGTGCTGGCTGTTATCTAAACCTTAATCATCTGCCGCAGCTTTGACGTAATGGTGTCTAAAGGTTGCCTGCACCTGAGGCGAATGTCTGCCTACCGGCAAGTAGGCCGCACAACGGAGATTTCCTCAGATGTCTAGCATCACCTCCAACCTGGTTCTTTCGTTCGCTCTTGCTGGCTTCGCCCTTCCGGCGCTGGCTCAAGGCAGTGTTGCCACCTCGTCTGATGCTTCGGCGCAGAAGCCCGCAATTCACCAGAGTGCGCCGGTTTCGACGGCTACCAAAGTCTCTGTCGCCAACGAGACGGGCACCAAGGGCATGGCCGTTGCGCCTTCGGTAAAGGCAGATGCGAGCAAGACCTCGACAGTTAAAACCGAAACCGCCAAGCCACTCAGCCACACCGCACCACTCAGCCCCTCCAAGTCAACGGTTGGCAAGGTTGAGACGGGCAAGGCGGAAACGGTGAAGGTTGAAGTGATTAAGCCGGTGGTGAAACCTGTGGCAACGACAACGCCTGTCGGCAGCTCTACCAGCATCAAGACCAACTGATCGGGATATGCGAGAGGTCGTCTTAGCCGCTAGCCTTTATCGCCCTGTGGTTCAGTCCCTATCGCCTGGGGACGAACTGCAGGGCGCGTTGCTTGGTGTCGGCCTGAACGGTTCTAACGCATATCCCACGATGCTCCCTGCATCTCTCCGACATGCGACGTTTTGGCACCCGGTTCACAAACTTAGGCTGAGGGTTTTGCGTATGGGTGATGCAAGCCCTCGATAATCTTGGCGCAGGCTTCACGCTAGCCCCGCATGACCTTGATATCCCTGGTGCTGGCAATTTGGTGGGCGATGAGTGATCCGGCCATATCCGCCAGGTTGGTATCGAGCTGTATCAGCAGAGGCTCGAAGACGCGGTGGCCGAATTGCGCGCGGAGAAGGGCAAGAAGCGCGTGGCTTTTCGCGATTGGACAACCGAATATTGGTCTCGGCTTGCCGGTGCTGATCCCTGAGGAATATGTGCGGGACCTGCCGGTTCGCCTCGGCCTGTATCTTCGTATCGGCGCGTTGGAGAATGTGTGGATCGGCGTGCAAGTAGGACGCTACCCGCGAGTGGAACAAGCGCCAAGCCGAGGCATCAGCCATGGTGAGTACTCGCCAGCGCGGGCTTGACAGTGTCGAACGCAAGCTGGCAAGCCTGATTGAGGCCATTGCGGATGGTATTCGCGCGCCGGGCGTTCAGCGGAAGCTCGATAATCGTATCCATCCGGCGAAGCTTTCAATTACCCACAAGTTCGGCAGCGATGCTGATCCCGAGCTCGATGTCCGTCAGCCTGTTCAATCCTCGCCACATGACGATGTTGCCGGGTGGTGGATCGCTTTTGCGGTTGAGATACCTCGATCATCCTCTTTCGAGGGGGCTCTGACCTCGATGCCAACGGCCTGACTCCACCAATCTTGCCAGGCAACGGCATTGTCTCTGCGCCATTGCTCCAGTGACCGCAGCCGACGAATGGCCGCAATCTGCGCGCGTACCCGGCTGATCCCCGCTTTACAGATGTCTAGCGCGTCCATATGCAACTGTCAGCTTAGCCGCATTTGTTACTAAGGATGATTAAGCGGCGGTTTCTCGAATTGGCAACGGAGATCGGGAACGGCTGCAGGGGGGCATCTTGCGGCTGCGGCAAAGAGGAGCGG
>CAIZGT010000089.1 GCA_903932545.1 uncultured Rhodospirillales bacterium | reverse complement strand
TGCTCCGGCGCGTCTCCGAGACTGGGGCTGAGATGCTCGAACAACTCGATGGCCCACGGCTCGATACACCTGCTTGGCTCTGGACGTCATGGGGAAGTGCTGCGCGTGGCATTGCCAAAGCGCATCTGCATGAAGCACCTCTTGATATCTCGCTGCTGCCGGGAGCGACCCCGCCTGAGGGGGCTGAGGCGTTGCCGACTGGCTCGTACCGCCTGCCAGCAGGCACGCGGGTGCCGGAGTTGTCAGGCTTCACCGAAGGGCACTTCTGGGTGCAAGACGCTGCAGCAGCTCTGCCCGCGATGCTGCTCAACGCGCAGGAGGGCGAGCACATCGCCGATCTCTGCGCGGCACCCGGGGGCAAAACTGCTCAGCTTGCGGCCACCGGCGCGAAGGTGACCGCCATTGAGCTTCACGCGCCGCGCATCGTCCGGTTGCGGGAAAATCTGGCTCGATTGAACCTCAATGTTGATATTGTGGAGGGCGACGCGATGGTGTGGCGTCCAGAGGAAAAGCTCGACGCTATTCTTCTGGATGCCCCTTGCAGCGCCACCGGCACCATTCGCCGCCACCCAGACGTGGCGCAGCTCAAGCGCCCGCGCGATTTGCTCACCCTTGCCGCCCAGCAAGACAAGTTGCTCGATGCTGCCTGCGACATGCTGCGTGTCGGCGGCCGACTAATCTACGCAGTGTGCTCGTTGCAGCCTGAAGAAGGGGCCGCACGCGTTGAGGCGGCCTGTGTGCGACTGCTGCTCAAACCGATGCCATTCACCGCAATGGAATTGCCGGGTCTGACCGAGGCGATCACACCGCAAGGCTATGTCCGAACCTTGCCGTCGATGTGGCCGGAGCTTGGTGGGATGGACGGGTTCTTCATTGCCCGGATGGTTCGCACCTAACAACGCACCTCCCCGATGGCCCCTATGCGTGCGCCTTGCTTGCGGCTTGCCAAGGGGGCTGACTACAACAGCGTTATGACCAATAAGATTCTCATCGCCCCCAGCCTGCTCGCTGCCGATTTCGCCCGCTTGGGTGAAGAGGCGCGTGCCGTTGAAACCGCCGGTGCCGACTGGCTGCATCTGGACGTGATGGACGGCCATTTCGTGCCCAACATCACCTTCGGCCCGCCGGTCATCGCGGCTCTGCGCAAGCACTCGCAAAAGCTGTTTGATTGTCATTTGATGATCGAGCCTTGCGACCCCTATCTGGAGGCGTTCGCCAAGGCGGGCGCTGACGTCATTACGGTCCATGCGGAGGCGACCAAACATCTGGACCGCTCGCTGCAGGCGATCCGGGGATTGGGCAAGAAAGCAGGGGTCGCGCTGAACCCGGCGACGCCGCTGGAGGCGATTGAGTACGTGCTCGACCGCCTCGATCTGGTGCTGGTGATGACGGTCAACCCCGGCTTCGGCGGTCAGGCGTTCATCCCGGCGATGGTCGAGAAGGTGCGGCGGCTGAAACTGCTGCTGGCGGATCGGCCCATCGAGTTCGAGGTCGACGGCGGCGTGACGCCGCAGACCGCGCCGGCGTTGATTGAAGCGGGCGTGACGGCGATGGTGGCGGGCTCGGCGGTGTTCAAGGGCGAGCCCAGCAAGTACGCGGCGAATATCGCGGCGATCCGGG
>CAIZGT010000088.1 GCA_903932545.1 uncultured Rhodospirillales bacterium | reverse complement strand
GGGAGAGGCGATTTTCCACGACGGGACCATCAACAGCGCAGGCAGCCTCGCTGATGGCCGCTATGGGGTGGTGACTGCTGAAGGCGCAGACCTGAGCCAATTGGTGTCTCGGCTGGAAGCCGCGTTGCAGTCTCACCCTGCCTCCGCCCATGCCCGGGTGGCCCAGTCTGGCATGACGCTGGATCCAGCCGAATTGCCCACCCAACAGGCCGCCCGCGCATTGCGCTATGCGCTGGGCCGGTTTGCCGAGGGTGGCCAAGAGGCGGCGAAAGCGTCTGGTGCATTGGGTGGGCTCGCGGGGATTATCGCCTCGGCCGAGCAGCACACGTTGGCGATGCGCGCCGCACTGCGGGAGCGGCGCTTTCGGCTGGTGTATCAGCCGGTGGTGCGCCTGTCAGATCGCAGCGTTCACCACTACGAGGCGCTGTTGCGCCCCATCCCCACGCCCAATGTGCCGATGCAGAACACTCAGGAATTTGTCACCTTTGCCGAAGCGGTGGGGCTGTCGGAGGATTTGGATTGGGCGGTGCTGGAAACCGCGATTGAAGCGCTGCAATCGTCTGCCAACACTTCGGTTGCGGTGAACATGTCTGGTTTGTCGATGCAAAACCCGGCGTATCGCAAGCGCCTGCTCGATCGCTTGGGGCAATTGCGCGAGGCGGGCAGCAAAATGGCCCCCAGCCGCCTGCTGATCGAACTGACCGAGACGGCAGAGATTGCCGATTTGCACGCCGCCGCTTCCAGCATGGAGCAATTGCGCTCGGTGGGCGTGCCGGTGTGCCTCGATGATTTCGGCGCTGGGGCCGCGGTGTTCCGCTATTTGCGCGCATTCGGCGTCGATTTTGTCAAAATCGATGGCGAATATGTCCGCGCTGCCTGCAAACATCCGCGAGACCGCGCCCTGGTCGCCTCGATGATTGAGATCGCCCACAATGCCGGAGCGGCGGTGGTGGCGGAGATGATCGAGACGGAGGCGGAGTGCAAGCTGATGAAAGAGCTTGGCGTGACGTATGGTCAGGGCTGGTTGTTCGGCAAGCCGGGGCGGTTGCCGGGGGCGAAGTAGATCGCCCCGTCGTAAGATAAAAAAGGCGACAATGACAAACAAACATTCAATAACAAAAGAGGGCCTCGGCAAACCGAGACCCTCACATTGTCAGCCGGGCAGAAAGGCAACCCGTTCTAGCAGCTCGTAGCCCTCATATATGAGGAACGAACCAGGGAAAGACCGATCACCGCTTGCGTGAGACAATGAGACACTGGATCACCTCCTTTCAGTTCGTTGAAACCATAAGAATAGTGTCCGAAGAACGGAGGCCAATCAAGCCTCTTGTCGATTCGGCGTGAAACCCATTTCGGTCAATTTCGCTTGAGTTGCCGGGCGGGCCAAAATGGCGGCAAAGCGCTGTACTTCAGGCAGATCAAACCGCGCCTCTGGGATGGCAAAATCGTAGAATTCCGCTTGCAACGGCCAAAACCCGAGGCTGTAGCGAGACGCCACGGTCTCAATCGCCAAGCCCCAATCCGCCCTGCCCTGCGCCACTGCCGCAGCGACAGCATTGTGGGATTTGACTTGTCCGCCAAAGCCCGGTGGGCGG
>CAIZGT010000087.1 GCA_903932545.1 uncultured Rhodospirillales bacterium | reverse complement strand
TTGGCTTCGAGCAGAGATCGGAAATCGGCGTATCCGGTGCGCTTCATCGCCAACGGGTTGGGCGCGGGCAAGCCCCAAACCTGACCTTCAGCGGCAAACGGGTCAGGCGGCGCGCCAATTGAGACACCCTGCACCACACGATCGCCCAGCGCCCACGCCTCCGCCCCATCCGGCGCGCAGCCGACGGCGAGATCACGGATCAGGCCGATTTCGAGACCGCTCGAAGCTTCGGCGAGGCTCTGATCGGCGAGGTATTGCAGATAGGCGTAAAAGCTCACGCGATCGGCATGCGAGGCAGCGAAATCGCTGCACTCCGCGCCGCCGGGCTGGCGCAGACCTTCGGGCCAGCGCTGCCAGTTCAGGCCGGGATGCTGTTCGGAGATTGCCTGGAACAGCGCGAAATCTTCCAGCGATTTGCCGTATTGGGCGCGGAAAGCGCGAAAGCCGGGATGGCGCTGGTGGATGTTGTAGCGATCTTCTAGCGTGAGCGACTTCAACGCCCACACTTGGCTGTAATCCACCGAGTCCTTCTTGCGCGGCCCGCCCGAGGCCCAAAACGCTTCTGGCACGTCGAGATAAATCGGGTCGAGGAAGCGGCGGTCAGACGGTTGATACGGGCTGGCCCGCTCACGTTGATCGGGGAACATCGCGTGCATCGGGTTCACCGCCACCGCCGCCCCACCGGCGCGGCGTGTGGCCTCGCAGAGTTGGCGCAAGGTGGTGAAGTCACCAATGCCCTGATCCTTGCCGCTGCGCAGGCCGTAAAGCTGGGCCGAGACGCCGAAGCGGCGGCTACCGTTTTGCAATGCGGCGGGCAGGAAGCAATGGGTGGGGGCCACGGTGAGGTGGCAGACCACATCCGGCGCATCGGCGCGCCACAGGCGGTGATGACCAATCGGCAGGCTCGGCAATGCCACCGCCATCTGTCGCAGTTTGCGACCATCTTCGGCCTGGCTGCGGGTGATGGTGCTGTCGGCGGCGCGGGCGAGGAATTGGCGGGTGGAGCCGCCTTCAAGTGCTACCATCAGCCACACCGAACGCGGCATCACGTCTTCGGGGAAGGTGACAGGCACGTGGGCAGGCTCGCCCGCACGCACCACCAGCACATTGGGCAATTTGCGGGCGCGGCCTTCCTCGGGGAGCCGGGTGAGACTGTCACGCACATCGCCGCGTGAGGCGCTGGGCAGGCTCATCGCGTTGAGCAGCGCGCGCATGGTGTCGGGCGAGGTTTGGTGATGCGTGCCGTCGGTCTCCCACCACTCCGCAGCCAGACCGGCTTTGGCGGCGAGTTCGGCGAGATGCTCACGCGCCGGGGCGGATTTGCGCGGGGCGGTGCTGGGCGTCTCGGCCCAGACCTGCACCGAGCGCGCCGCGAGGCTGCCGGGCTCGGGATGGGCCGCGGAATCGGCGTGACACACCCAGGCGAGATCGTCCTGCGCATCCGGCAATTGCATCACGCAGGCCGCATCGGTGCGGTTGATGGCGAGTGCGACGCGACGCTGAGCGTCGGCGAGCAGCATCACCAGCGCGCCGGCCTCTGGTGCGTTCCAATCATCATGCTCCATCGCCGCGCCATCCGGACGCAGCCACTGCACGTCGGGCACGCTGTCACCGGGCGAAGCTTCGCCGGTGAGGAAGCGGTCGGCATGGAAAGCTGGGTGCTCGGCACGCAGTCTCAGCATCAACTGCGTCCAGGCAAGCAATCCGGCATCGGCCGATTTCCAGCTGAGCCATGTGGTGGCGTTGTCTTGCGCATACGGGTTGTTGTTGCCCTGCTGGGACTGGCCAAACTCACTGCCCATCGCCAGCATCGGCGTGCCGCGTGACAGCACGGTGAGTGCAATCAAGGCGCGCTGATCGGCCAAGCGGGCGGCGAGGACGGCGACATCCTCGGTTGGGCCTTCAACGCCGTTGTTCCACGAATTGTTGTCGTTGGAGCCGTCACGATTATCTTCGCCGTTCGCCGCGTTGTTTTTGGCGGTGTAGGCGGTGAGATCGGCCAAGGTGAAGCCGTCATGCGCGGTGACGAAATTGATCGAGCGCGACGGGCGGTGACGTGCGCTGAACAGATCTTGCGACCCCGCCAGCCGTGTGGCCATCGCGCCGATCATCTGATGGTGGCCGCGCCAGAAGCGGCGCAGATCATCACGGAAGCGGTCGTTCCACTCGCCCCA
>CAIZGT010000086.1 GCA_903932545.1 uncultured Rhodospirillales bacterium | reverse complement strand
GGGCGAGATGAACAATTGCTGCACCGGCATCGGCGTGGCATCGATAACCACCAGCGTGCGCGGCGGGCCGAGCGACTCTGGCGGCATCGTTGCGTGTCGGCCGTCAAACACAGCAATGTGCACGCGACACAAATTCACCCCGCGCTGCTCTTCACGCGACAAATCGTCGTAGATCGCCAGGAGATCAAAGCCGCAATCCGGCATCCGGCCGAGGCGGATATAGCGCTGGGAGGCGACGTCGAGCACCGCCTCACCCAGCCGATCCGCACCCCAGGAATCCGCGGATTGTGGTGAGATATAAAGTTCTACAATGCCGTGCTTTGCGTGGTTGGCCACACTCACGCCGCGCTCCGTGCGCAGGCCAGGCGGAATGGGCTCCGCTTGAGACGCCCCGGGCGCTGTGCGCGCTGGGCTTTCCGCCCGCGCGGTGCATGGCAGGCACAGCACAAGCGCCAGGAAGGCGGCCAGCGTCTTCATTCCACCCTCTCCCGACAGCCCCGATTTTCGTCGCTGTTTCGCAAGTGTTCTGGCGGCGGTGGCGGGCCGGGTGCAAGGGGCTCACAGTGACTGTGACAATTACGTCGCGGTCTGTTGCAAATTTGCCCAGGTTGCGAAATCCGTCGGTCTGCTAATCTGCTGTCTATGACGAACAAGCCCGAACCCACTGCGCCCGAATCCGCCCCCCCCGCCCCGGTGGCCAAACCGGAACCGCCGAAATTGCCGCCGGAGATTGGGGGCGTGAAGGGGCCGGAGCCCACGCGCTATGGCGATTGGGCGCATAAGGGCCGGGTGACGGATTTCTAAGCCGGAAACCGCCGCAAGATCACCAGCATGATCGCCATCGCCGGGAAGGCGAGGCCCATTGCCAGTGCGTAGAATGCCTGGAACCCCACCGCATCGGCCACATAACCCGAGAACCCGCCAAACGTGTGCGCCACCACCACCGCCAGGGAGGTGAGCAGCGCATATTGCGTCGCGGTGAATTCGCGCGCGCAGAGGCTGGAAAGATAGGCCAAGAACGAGGCCGTCGCCACGCCCTGCACAAAGGCTTCGATCAGCACGGTGGCATAGAGCAAATCCACCGCGCCCGGTGAACGCGCGAGCCAGACATACATCGCCATCAACAGCGTCTGCGCCATCCCGCTGACCACCAGTGCGCGCCGCAGCCCAATCTGCGCCACCACCCAGCCGCCCGCGGCAATCCCGCCCAGTGTGCCGAGCAGCGAGAAGATCGACGTTCCCGCCACGATGTCGCGCGAAAACCCCAGTGCGCGATACAGCGGCGTGAGCATAATGCCCGCGATGTTCTCGCCCAAATTGAACAACAACACGAAGCCAAGCACCCACGCCCCGCCCGGTCGTGCCAGAAACTCGCGCAACGGGTCCAGCATCGCCGCGCGCGCGCGCTGCCAGAGCGTGCCGGGATGCGGCGCAGTTTGTATCAGCGCGGGCTCAGCCGCCAGCCACGTCATCATCGGGGCGAGTGCTGCGATCAGCGCAATCACACACAGCGCCGCCGTCCAGCCGATCTGCCCGGCCATCCCGAGCACCCCGCCGCTGGCCAACAGCATCGCAATTCGGTAGCCCCACACATAAATCGCGGTGGCGAGCCCCTGATCATCGTCGTCGAAACTCTCAATCCGCCACGCGTCAATCGCGATGTCTTGCGTGGCGGAAGCGAGCGCGATCAGCGTGGCCGCGGCCATCGCCTGTGCGGCTGAATGGCTGAAGGCCAGCCCCAGCATCGCCAGCACCAGCACCGGCTGCACCGCCAGCATCCACCCCCGCCTGCGCCCCAGCCGTGCCAAGCCGAACGGTGCGGGGGCGTGGTCGAGCAGCGGCGACCAGAGGAATTTGAAGGTATAAGCGAGACCGATATTGGCCGTCAGGCCAATGATCGTCACCGGCGTGCCGAGTTCCACCAAAAACTGCCGCAGCGTGGTGATGGTGAGCATAAGCGGGAGTCCCGAAGCAAAGCCGAGGCCCGCCATGATGAAGGCACGACGGTCGCGGATACTTAACGCCATTCTGCCTCTCCCATCATCGCCAGCAGCGACGCCACTCTCAGCCGCGCTACACAGTTGAATCGATCGCCCGGCGCGCCTAGTGCTCGCGGCAGAGCAAAAACCATACAAGCGGGGAATACACCATGAGCATCGTTGATGACTTTCGGTTCGAGCCGATCGACGCCTGGGAACAATTGCCCGCAGATGTGGTGTTGGGTGATGTGGCGGGTGTGGCGGTGGACAGCCAAGATCGTGTTTATCTGTTCAATCGCGGCGCACATCCGGTGGTGGTGCTGGACCGTTGCGGCATGTTCCTGTCCTCCTGGGGCCACGGCGTGTTCAGCAACCCACATGGCGCCAGCATCGGCCCGGATGACAGCCTGTATCTGACCGACAATGGCGATCACACTGTGCGCAAATTCACCACCGATGGGACATTGCTGCTGGAGATCGGCGTGCCGAACCAGCCTAGCCCGTTCATGAGCGGCGAACCCTTCTGCCGCTGCACGCACACCGCGCTGTCACCAACTGGGGATATTTATGTCTCCGATGGCTACTGGAATGCCTGCGTCCACAAATTCTCGCCGCAGGGCAAGCACATCAAAACCTGGGGCCGCCCAGGCACCGGGCGCGGTGAGTTCAACCTGCCGCACAATATCTGCTGTGACGCGGTTGGGCAGGTTTATGTGGCGGACCGAGAAAATCACCGCGTTCAGATATTCGACGGCGAGGGTGAATATCTACGCCAGATCAATAATATGCATCGCGCCTGCGCCTTGGCTATCACTGCGGGCGCCTCTCCTCATATTTTTGTGGGTGAGCAGGGGCCGTATCTGGCGGTCAACCGCGCGACGCCCAATTTGGGGCCGCGCGTGTCGGTTTTTGACAATGCGGGCGAGTTGGTTTCGCGCTTCGGCGCGGATAAGCCGGGCATGACGCCGGGCGCGTTTGTCTCACCGCACAGCCTCGCGCTGGATTCGCATGGGGATTTGTATGTGGGTGAAGTGGTGGCCAATGATTGGCACCAGCTGTTCCCCGACACACCGCGCCCGGATGTCTTGCGCCGGATGCAGAAATTCCGCCGGGTGAAAAACGGCGCGTAAAAGCGCTCGGGGTGAGGAGGGTTCAGCCCCAACTCACCCCGAAATACGAAACGATGTCCGCCTTACTTCACCACCGCCTGATAGGCCGCGATCGTCGCGATATCAACGATCTGGCTCACTGAAGCGTCCATCGGCAGCAACTGTGCGGCATGTGACAGGCCGAGGATCAACGGCCCGATTGTGCCACCGCCACCCAAGCGTGGGGCAAGGCGGGAGGTGATGTGGGCCGAATGCAGGCCCGGCATCACCAGCACGTTGGCCGGGCCGGTCAGGCGGCAGAACGGATACAGCGCGCGATAATCCGCATCGAGCGCCACATCCGGGCTCATCTCGCCGTCATACTCGAAATCAATATTTGCCCCCGCCGCCTTGCGCGCATCGAGCAATGCCACCGCCTCACGCATCGCGTTGCCGGTGTCATGGCTGGGGTTGCCGAAGGTGGAATAGGACAACATCGCCACGCGTGGCTCCTGCCCGAAGCGACGAGCCGCTGCAGCCGCCCCCATCACGATATTGGCAAGTTCCAAGGGGTTCGGACGCTCATGGACCAACGTGTCCGCAATAAAGATCGCGCGGCCTTGTTCGCCCAGCATCAGCGTCAGGCCAAACGAAACCTGGCCCTTGGCGGTGTCGATCACCGCGCCGATATCGTCCAAGCACACCGAATGCGAGCGGGTGAGGCCCGTCACCATCGCGTCCGCATCGCCGGTGGCCACCATGCAGGCGGCGAACACGTTGCGGTCTTGGTTCACCAAACGCTGCGCATCACGCTTGAGCATGCCCGCGCGCTGCTGGCGAAGATACAGAAACTCGGCGTAATCGGCATTGCGTTGACTGAGGCGGGCGTTGTGGATTTCGATACCTTTGGTGTCGCCCAGGCCAAGCGCGTCCATCGTGGCGCGCACGCGATCCTCGCGGCCAATCAGGATCGGCGTGCCATAGCCCGCATTGCGGAACGCCACCGCGGCGCGCACGATTTTGGCCTCTTCGCCCTCGGCAAACACCACCCGGCGCGGGCTGGAACGCACCCGCTCCATGATCGCATCCAGTGCATTGGCCGTCGGGTCCAAGCGGCCGGAGAGTTCGCGGGCATATTTGCCCAGATCGGCAATCGGCTTGCGGGCCACACCGCTGTCCATCGCGGCCTTCGCCACTGCCACCGGCAAGCGCGAGATCAGGCGGGGATCAAACGCGTTGGGGATGATGTAATCCGGCCCGAACATCAGACGCTTGCCGCCGATGGAGCCGGACCCAGCAGACGCCACTTCATCCGGCACGTCCTCGCGCGCCAACTGCGCCAACGCCTCGGCAGCGGCGATTTTCATCGCCTCGTTGATCGTGCTGGCCCGCACATCGAGCGCGCCCCGGAAGATGTAGGGAAAGCCCAACACGTTGTTGACCTGGTTCGGATAATCTGAGCGGCCGGTGGCGATAATCGCGTTTGGCGACACCGCGCGGGCTTCTTCGGGGGTGATTTCCGGATCGGGATTGGCCATCGCGAAGATGATCGGGAAATCCGCCATCACCGACACCATCTCTTGCGTCAACGCGCCTTTGGCCGAGAGGCCGAAGAACGCATCAGCCCCCACCAACGCCTCATGCAGCGTGCGCGCATCGGTTTTCACCGCATGGGCGGACTTCCACTGGTTCATGCCCGAGGTGCGGCCCTGATAGACCACACCTTTGGTGTCGCACAAAATAATGTTCTGCGGATGCGCGCCCATCGCCTTGAGCAGCTCAACGCAAGCAATTGCCGCAGCGCCCGCACCGTTCACCACGAGCTTGAAGGTTTTCAGATCGCGCCCGGTGAGGTGACACGCATTGATCATCCCCGCCGCCGCAACGATGGCCGTGCCGTGCTGGTCATCATGGAACACCGGAATGTCCATCAACTCCCGCAGGCGCTGCTCAATAATGAAGCACTCCGGCGCTTTGATGTCTTCGAGGTTGATCCCGCCGAACGACGGCCCGAGGTAGCGCACGCAGTTGATGACCTGATCCACGTCTTCGGTGTCCAGGCAAAGGTCGATGCCATCGACATCGGCAAAGCGCTTGAACAGCGCCACCTTGCCCTCCATCACCGGCTTGGAGGCGAG
>CAIZGT010000085.1 GCA_903932545.1 uncultured Rhodospirillales bacterium | reverse complement strand
GCGCAACGCGGGCCTTGCTGGGCGGACGGCTCGCCGTCCGCTCGCGCAGCTTCACACGCGGCGCCGGTTCCCCCCGGGCAACCGAGTCGGCGAGCGCCGCAACGAAACCAGCCGGGCCGAAGGCTCAGGCGCAGCGCCCTCTGGCATTCTGGTGCGCGGCGAACTCACGCTCGATGAAACCAAGCATCAATGCCACTGGAAGGGCAAAGATATCGCGCTGACGGTGACGGAGTTCCTGCTGGTGAAAGCCTTGGCGGCGCGGCCCGGCATGGTGAAGTCCCGCGATCAACTGATCGACACCGCGTATGGCGACAACATCTATGTGGATGATCGCACCATCGACAGCCACATCAAGCGGGTGCGCAAGAAGTTCCGGGCGATGGATGATGAGTTTGATTCCATCGAGACGCTCTACGGCATCGGCTATCGCTACAAAGAAGCGTGAGGTAATGCCCGACAGCACGCGCTTTTTCTCGCTGTTCCGGCCCGATCCGGACGCGCCACAGCAGCGGCTGCGGTTCCTCTCGCCGCTGCTGCAACGCATTCTGCTGGTCAATCTGCTGCCTCTCGCCGTGCTGCTCGCCGCGCTGCTGTATCTGGATCAATACCAAAACGGCCTGCTCGCCGCCGAAGTGGCAACGCTGCACGAGCAGGCGAAAATCTACGCCGGCGCCTTGGCCGAGGCGGCGATGCGCGAGGATCAGCCCGACGCACCGCATCTGGTGCCAGACCTCGCTCGCCCGCTGCTGCGCGGGCTGACCGAGCCGACGCCGAATGCACAGGCGCGGCTGTTCTCCCCCGAGGGTGAAATGCTGGCCGACACCCGCGTGCGGGAAGGCGCTGGCGGGGCAGTGGTGATGGAGCCGCTGCCAACGGCGGTGGATCGCGGTCGGCTGGCTGAGATTGTGGGCCGCGTCTATGACGATCTGCTCTCACTTCTGCCACATACCAACGAAGTCTCGCTGCTCGAAGTTGGTCAGCAACCGGCGGGGACGGAATGGACGCCGGATGTGCGCGAGGAACTGCGCCTCAACGCGGCCACGCCCGGCCGTCAAATTCCACCCTATATCCGGCGTGCTGAGGACAATCGGCTGCTGGTCAGCGTGTCTGAACCTGTCTCCCGCAATCGCCGCACCCTCGGCGTGGTGGTGCTGACGCGGGAGGCACGCGAGGTGGATGACAGCGTGCTCGCCGTGCGCCTCTCCATCCTGGCGTTGTTCGGCTTGGCACTCGGCCTCACGGTGATGCTGTCTTGGTATCTCTCCCTCACCATCGCCCGCCCCATTCTGCGGCTGGCCGGTGCTGCTGCCGCCATGCGTGAAGGTGGTGGGCGTGGTGGCGCGGTGCCGCAGAATTTGCTCAAACGGGCTGATGAAGTGGGCGAATTGGCGCGTGCCTTGTCTGATTCCGCCTCTGCGCTCTGGACCCGGATGGACGCGATTGAACGGTTTGCGGCGGACGTGGCGCACGAGATCAAAAACCCGCTCTCCTCCATCCGCAGCGCCATCGAAACCCTGCGCCGCATTGACGACCCAGCCAAGCAAAGCCGCCTCACCGCCATCATCGCCGAAGATGTCGGGCGGCTGGACCGGCTGATCACCGACATCTCCGACGCCTCACGCATCGACGCCGAACTGTCGCGTGTCGCCGCCGAGCCGGTCGATCTGGTGCCAATCCTCGCGGCACTTGCCGAGATTGATGACGCAACCCGCGACGATGATGGCCCGCGTATGGTGCTGGAACTGGGCGAGGGTGCGCTGGTGGTGCAGGCGGTGGCAGATCGGCTGGTGCAGGTGTTGCGCAACCTGATCGGCAACGCGCACAGCTTTTCCCCCGCCAATGGCCGCATTCTGCTCAGCGCACATATAGATGGGGCGATGATTGATATCGCGGTGGAGGATGAAGGGCCGGGAATTCCAGACGCCAAGCTAGAGAATATCTTCGACCGTTTCTATTCCGAACGCCCACAAGGCGAGCGGTTCGGCACGCATTCCGGGCTGGGGCTGTCGATCAGTCGCCAGATTGTGGAGGCGCTGAAGGGGCGGATTTCAGCAGAGAACCGGCGCGATGAGAGCGGGCGGGTGGTGGGCGCACGGTTTGTGGTGCGGCTGCCGAAAGCGTAGGGCGGGAGCATCTCGCCATTGCCCGTATCGTGGCAAGGCGGCGGGATTCTCCCGCCCTACATAGCCGAAGTTACTCCGGGAACCTCGGCAGCTTCACCCCATCGGCCGGCATCTGGTAGCGCGCGGTGTTCATCTCCATCGCCAACAGCGTGTAATAGGCGGTGATGCCCACCAGATCGACCACGCCCTTCTTGCCGAAACGCTTCTCGGCACGCTCATAGCTCGCGTCCGACACGCACTTGGTTTTCTGCAATTCGGTTGAGACATTATAGACGATTTCTTCGTCGTCGCTCATCCCAACCGGGCGCTGACCATCACGGATGGCGGCGATGATCTCGGGCTTGATGCCCTGCTTGGCAGCAATAGGAGCGTGGACATACCACTCATAATCCTGCGTCCATTCCCGCGCGGTGATCAGGATCACCAGTTCGGACAACGTGGTGCCGATCGCCGATTTGTAACGCAGATAGTCGCCCATCGACCGCGCCTCAGACATCACCTCAGGCGAATACATCAGCGGCAGGAACGGGCCGAATACGGGGGTTTTGCGCGCGGCAAGGAAATCCGCCGCAGCTTTCTTCTGGGTCTCGTCATAGGTGGAGGGGTCAATCGTCGGCAGGCGGGTCTGCGCCAATGCGGGTGTGGCGAGCGTGCAGGCAAGCAAAGCCGCGAAAACGCGTTGTTTCATCATGGATTATTCCTCCGTCTGGCCCATTGCGGCGACATTCTGTAGATCGCCTGATAAACTCACAGTGGGGGCAGCCGCGCGGTTGGGCAAGGCCTGAAGCTGATTGCATAACAAATGCGAACAATCGTCACGCAACAATGCCCTTTTCATGCGTCGCACAACGCGCCATGTTCCCGACCTATGCAGATCCATGGCAGTTGCATTTCCCGTGACGGATCTGGCGTTCTGCTGCTGGGCCCATCGGGGTGCGGCAAGTCCGATCTTGCGTTGCGGCTTCTGGAGTGCGGTTTCGTGCTTGTGGCGGATGACCGGGTGGAACTTGACGGAATCATCGCATCAGCGCCCGCGGCATTGGCCGGGCTGCTGGAAGTTCGAGGCTTGGGCATCTTGCGCCTGCCGTTCATCGCATCCACCAAACTCGCCCTTGTTGCCGATCTCAGCGCCCGCGCCGAGCGGCTGCCAATCCCGGAACTGCATCCAAGTTTGGGCCTGCCGATGGTACAGATTGAGGCGGCGGCCGCGTCGGCTGCTGCGCGCGTTGCCCGCGCCCTGGATTGCGCGCTTGGACTGACCAAGCAAGTTGCCGGAAGTTTTCGCACATGAGCGAGGCTGAGCCGGAAAATCATTTGCCGGACCGACAACGGGTTGTGCTGGTCACCGGCTTGTCGGGTGGCGGCAAAGCCTCAGCGCTGCATGCGCTGGAAGATCTCGGCTTTGAGGCCATCGACAACCCGCCCCTCGCTTTCATCGAAGAGATGGTGAACCGTGCCGAAGGCGGCATTGGGCGACGGATTGCTGTGGGTGTGGATGCGCGCTCGCGCGGGTTTAAAACTGACGATGTGCTCTCCACCCTCGCCCGCCTGCGCGCCAACCCGGCATTGCAGGCTGAGCTGCTGTTTGTGCTGGCAGACGAGACGGTGCTGCAACGCCGCTTCACCGAAACCCGCCGCCGCCATCCGCTCTCCCCGCAAGGCCGCGTGCAAGACGGCATCGCGGCTGAACTGGCGCTGACCGAGCCGCTGCGCGTGGCTGCTGACGTTGTGATAGACACGTCCGATCTACCGCTGGCCAAGCTGCGCGAGATGATCGAGCAGCATTTTGGCTCGGTGCAGAATGCCGGGGAGACACCGGCCACCGGCCTTGCTGTTTCGTTGATTTCATTCGGCTATCCCGGCGGATTGCCGCGCGAGGCCGATTTGGTGTTCGATGCCCGCTTCCTGCGCAACCCGCATTACGACGCGGCCCTGCGCCCGCGCACCGGGCGCGATGCGGACGTAGCGGCTTATGTCGCGGCCGACCCGGCGTTTGACGACTTCTACGGACGTTTATCAGGCATGTTGTTGATGCTCTTGCCGCGCTACCGGCAAGAGGGCAAGAAATACCTCACCATAGCGATTGGCTGCACGGGCGGGCGGCACAGATCGGTGGCAATTGTCGAAAAATTGGCTGCGACCCTCTCCGAAGCAGGTTGGCGTGTGAGCATCACCCATCGTGAACTGGCGCGTGAAAGCGCGAGCGTTCCTTCCACGCACGCCCCGACCGGGACGGCGCCGATACTTGGCGCGCCCATGCTGAAAGCCAACTCATGATCGGTCTGGTGTTGGTGACGCATGGTCGGTTGGCCGACGAGTTGCGTTCGGCGATGGAGCACGTGGTGGGCAAGCAGCGCCATGTCTGCACCGTCTGCGTGGGCCCAGAGGACGATATCGAGGGTCGGCGCGCCGAGATTGGCGTTTGTATCCGCGAAGTGGATACTGGAGACGGCGTATTGCTGCTGACGGATATGTTCGGCGGCACCCCCTCCAACCTCGCAATTTCACAAATGGATCGCGACGGCGTGGAGGTGATCGCTGGGGTCAACCTGCCGATGCTGGTCAAAATCGCCAAAATCCGCTCCGCCCAGCCGCTCGCCGAAGTGGTGGATTGCGCGCAGAGTGCCGGACGCAAATACATTGCAGCGGCGTCGCACGTTCTGCCAAATTGCAAAATCAATGGGAACGGAAACGGGAATTGCGGGTGAGTGACACTGATCCTCCTGGCTCTGCTGGCAATTCGACCCTCGTTCGACACCTGATCATTTGCAATAAGCGCGGCCTGCATGCCCGCGCGGCGGCCAAGCTCGTAACGCTGGCCGAACGGTTCGGCGCATCGGTTGATGTCTGCAAAGACGGACAGGACGTGTCCGCGCGATCGATCATGGGGCTGATGATGCTTGGAGCCGGGCAGGGCAGCACGGTTGAACTCCGCGCCGAGGGTTGGGACGCAAAAGAGGCAATGGACGCACTCGCCGGGCTGATCGAGGCCGGGTTTGATGAGCGCGACTGACATGACGCCCCCGAAGCCGCCCGCACCGCCCACCCCAGAGCGCCGCCGCACCAGCCGAGCAGCCGGTGGAGTGAGGCCCGAGCGGCGGTTGGTTGGCATTCCCGTCTCACCCGGCATCGCCATCGGCCCGGTGTTCGGGGCCAGTGAAGCGCCCACCGTGGTGGTGCGCCACAAGATCAAATCAGCCGATATTCAGGCGGAATCTGCGCGGTTCGAAGCCGCGGTTGCGCAATCACGCAAACAGTTGATAATGGGTAATCGGCTCTTGGATCGTGGTTTCGCGGATGTCATCGAGGTAAAGTGTGTTCGAGGCAAACCATAAATTCTGGCTGTCGCCGCCCGCGATTTTGCAAACAAAAAATCGCCCAAGCGGCGATTTTTTGTTCTATGCGGCTTTTTTCTTTTCATTATTATTCTCGCTTCGCTTTTTAAGCTGCGCCATAACTATACCCTCACAATATTCTAATTCATCTTCAGGATGTCCTTTTC
>CAIZGT010000084.1 GCA_903932545.1 uncultured Rhodospirillales bacterium | reverse complement strand
GCGTTTGTGAACTTCCTGGGTTCGAAGGATGGGCTTGTGCACATCTCTGAACTGCAACAGGGCCGCGTTAACAAGACGACGGATGTTGTGAACCAGGGTGATCTCGTGAAGGTTAAGGTCATCGGCTTTGATGATCGTGGTAAGGTAAAGCTGTCGATGCGGGTGGTGAACCAGGAAACTGGCGAAGACATCTCGGATCAGGTTGGGCCGAAATCCGGCGGGCGCGAACGCGGCGACGGCTGATAAACGGCGCGGCGCTTCGCTGATAGGTGAAGCGCCGCATCCGGTTCGAGCTTGCATTGAACCGGCTGAGGCAACTAACAGACTATCCATAAATGCGTCTGGCAAGCTTCGCCGGACGTAATACATATACAAGACACGCAAGACGAAGGAACAGCCGGGCATGAAGCCGATCAACGCGATCCGCATGGGTGGGGTGGACGTTCTGCCGTTGGTTGAGGGCGGCAAGGGCGTGGCTGTTTCGAATGGCAACACCGCCGGGCATTGGGCCGAGGCTGGTGGCGCTGGCACGGTCAGCATGGTCAATGCCGACTATATTGATGAGAACGGCGAGGCCGTTCGTACCGAATACACCGGCCGCACCCGCCGGGAGCGCCATGAGGAATTGGTCGAATTCGGCATTCGCGGCGGCTTGGCGCAGGCGCGTCGCGCGTATGACATCAGCGGCGGCAAAGGCCGCATCCACGCCAACATCCTGTGGGAGATGGGTGGCGCTGAGCGTGTGATCAACGGCGTGTTGGAACGCGCGCAGGGCATTGTGAACGGCATCACCTGTGGTGCGGGCATGCCGTATCGCTTGTCGGACATCGCGCAGAAATTCAACGTGCATTATTACCCGA
The DNA here is from genome assembly GCA_903932545.1 of uncultured Rhodospirillales bacterium. Lineage (GTDB taxonomy): Bacteria > Pseudomonadota > Alphaproteobacteria > Acetobacterales > Acetobacteraceae > CAIQQQ01. The sequence goes on along the minus strand of CAIZGT010000084.1, from coordinate 4,507 downwards.
TTATCTCCTCCGCGCGCGCCTTCGGCGCGCTGTGGAAGCGCGCCTATAGCAAGGCGGGCGATCTGTTGGGTGGGGTGGTGTATGAAGATCCGTGGTTGGCTGGTGGCCATAACGGGCTCTCGAACTCCGAAGACCCGCAGAAGCCGGAAGACCCATATCCGCGCGTGCTGGCGCTGCGCCAGTTGATGCGGACCTTCGGCCTCGGCGACACGCCGATCATCATGGCCGGTGGCGTGTGGTGGCTTGAAGAATGGGAGCATTGGATCGACAATCCGGAGCTTGGCCCGATTGCGTTCCAGTTCGGTACACGACCGCTGTTGACGAAGGAATCGCCGATCGGTGATGCCTGGAAAAAGCGCCTGCTGGACCTCAAGCCGGGGGACGTGTTCCTCAACCGCTTCAGCCCAACGGGTTTCTATTCCTCGGCGGTGAACAACAACTTCATCAAAGATTTGCGGATGCGCTCCGAGCGTCAGGCAGCGTTCACCACGGAAGTGGTGGGCGAGCACGTGGCGGGCTTCGGTGTGGGGCCGCGCAAGCGTTTGGTGTATCTGACGCCGCATGACCATGCGAGCGCGGTGGCATGGGAAGCTGCGGGCTTCACCGAGGCTCTGCGCACGCCGGACAACACGCTGATTTTTGTCACGCCTGAAAATGCGGCGGAAATTCTGCAGGATCAGACCGATTGTATGGGCTGCCTGAGCACGTGCCGCTTCTCCAACTGGTCGCAGCACGAGCCGGATTTCACCAACGGCAAGAAGGCTGATCCGCGCAGCTTCTGCATCCAGAAGGCGCTGCAGGAAGCGGCGCACACGGATGACGATGAGGTGTTGGAGAACAATCTGATGTTCTCCGGCCACAACGCCTATCGCTTCGGCTCGGACCCGTTCTATGGCAACAACTTCATCCCGACGGTGAAGCAGTTGGTTGAGCGGATTATGACCGGACGGTGAGGTTGGGGTTGTAACGCGGCGTTATCGCAAGCGGAGCGCAGCCATCCGGCGCGATGCAGCCAGTGACGCGGTGGGTTTCTGCACTTCGTTTGCAATGACGGGTGGGCGGACGGTTTTGCTTGAGTCCGACCAGCGGTTGTGGTGTTAACTGGTGGATGGATTCATCCCCCTCCCTCCCCGCAACCGAGACGATCTCTGCGCAACTGCGGATGATCCTGCGCGGGATGTTGGCGGTGTTGGGGATCTGGCGGCTCGAATTTCCGCAGATGCGGCTGGTGCAGCGCCGGTTCAGCGAGACTTTCCAGGGCCTTGAACTGCTGCTGGAGCGGTTCCGCGCCGGTCGGCTTCGGCGGGTTCAGAATAGGGAAACGGGGCAACGCCAGCGCGGGCGCACGCCGCCATCAGTGACCTTGCCGCGTCGGTTCGGCTGGCTGGTAAAGGCGGGTGGGCATCAGGCGGCTTGCTTTGGCACCCAGCTTCAGACGGTGCTGCAAACTCCCGAGATGGCGACACTGTTGGCGGCGTCTCCGCAGGCGGTGCGGATGTTGCGTCCGCTATGCCGGGCGCTCGCGGTGGAATTGCCTTGGACGCGCGACACACCGCGCAAGGTGCGACCGCGCAAGCCGCGTCCGAAGCCAGAGCCATTTCGGCCTCCGTTGCCCAGAGGTGTGCTGGCACGGGCGCGGCGGGATAAGGCGTTTGACGCGGCGATAGAGCGTCGAAATGCGACGGTTTTGCAGATGGCGCAAGGGCGGAAGTGTTGAGGTTTGTCCTGAATGTTCCGGTGTGTTATTGAAAATGCACGGGCGCAGGTTGAGGAGCGAGGATGCGTTTGCTGCGCGAACGCATCCTACGGGGTTGGGGCTTGCTCGCAAATCTGCGCCGTGAAGGCGTCCAGCCCCACCAAACGCTCCAGCTTCAACCTTGATGCTGTGAGCACGGCTTGCGCCTGGGCCACGGCTTCATCGAGGACGTTGTTGACCAAGACATAGTCAAATTCCTCGACATGGCTGATCTCGGCGACCGCAGTGGCCATACGGCGGAGGATCTCTTTCTCGGAATCACTCGCCCGCGCCCGCAGACGCGCCTCTAATTCTGCCATTGAGGGGGGCATGATGTAGAGGCCCACCACGTCGCCGGGCAGCGAGGCCCGGACTTGGCGGTAGCCTTGCCAGTCGATATCGAACAATACGTCTCGCCCGGCGGAGAGTGCTCCCTCGACTGGGCCGCGTGGGCTGCCATAGGAGCGGCCGAACACGCCGGCATATTCCAGCATGTCACCCGCAGCCACCATCGCATCGAACTCCTCCTGATCGCGGAAGAAGTAGTGGACGCCCTCCTTTTCGTAGGGGCGCGGCTTGCGGGTGGTGACGCTGATGGAGAGGATCAGATTGGGGTCGGCGGCGAGCAAGGCGCGGCTGATGGCGGATTTGCCAGTGCCGGAGGGTGCGGCAAGCACAAGGCACAAACCCCGGCGTTTGATGGTGGCAGGCTCACTCAATGTTTTGCACCTGTTCGCGCAATTGTTCGATGCAGGCTTTCAACCGCAATCCGGTGGCGGTCAAGGCCACGGTTGCGGATTTGCTGCACAGAGTATTGGCCTCACGGTTGAATTCTTGCACCAGAAAATCAAAGCGGCGGCCAATGTTCAGCCCCTCGGCGAGCAGCGCGCGGGCGGCCTCGAAATGGGCGGCGAGGCGGTCTAGCTCCTCACGCACGTCGGATTTGGACGCCAACAGGGAGACTTCCTGGGCGATGTGTTCCTCCGGCAAGGCGGGCACTTCGCGCAGCAAGGCTTGCACGTTCTCGATCATCCGGGCGCGCTGGGCCATCGGCTGAAGGGCGGCTTCCGCGGCGGCTTGGGTGTGCAAAGCGGTGATTTCGTCGAGCTGGCCGAGCAGCACAGCGCCGATGCGCTCGCCCTCGGCGGTGCGGGCGAGACAGAGTGCATCCAGTGCGCGGGCGAACCCGGCGGTGGCGGCTTCGGCTACCGTGATGTCGAGCGCCTTTTGGGCGTCGGTGGTTTCAGTTGGCGCGTTGGAGCGCATCACCCCGGGCAAGGCGAGCAGCGCCTCGGCGCGCGGGGCGGGGGCTCCTGGAATGCGGGCGGTGAGGCTCAGGGCGAGATGCAGAGCCTGATCGAGGGCGGCGTGATCAACGCTGATCCGACTTGTGGTCTCTTCGCGACGCAGGCTGAGATTGGCGGTGACGTTGCCGCGCTTGAGGCGGCTGCCAGCGAGTTCGCGCAGCTTCGGCTCCAGCGCGTCCATTCCCGGCGGCAGGCGGAAGCGCAATTCGAGGCCGCGCCCGTTGACGCTGCGCAGCTCCCAACTCCAGGTGATGGTCTCAACGCTGCCCTCTTCACGGGCGAAGCCGGTCATTGATGCAATGGTCATCTGAAACTCCGTCCACGCAGGACTTGATGTTTAGGCGAGAGCGAAGAAGGTTGCGAAGATGAGCCAGAACAACACTGCCCCGCTTGCCTCGCCCTCTCCGTTTCATGACGTCTTGATCACCGGCGCCTCAGCCGGACTTGGCGCGGCTTTGGCGCAGCTTTGCGCGGGGCCGGATGTGCGGCTGTATCTCAGCGGGCGTGATAGCACTCGATTGGAGATGGTGGCAGCGACATGCCGCGCCAAGGGCGCCTCGGTATTCCCCCGTTGCCTGGATGTGCGCGACGGGCAGGCGATGGCGGATTGGATTGCGGGGGTTGGGCGGCTTGATCTGGTGATCGCCAATGCTGGGATTGGGGCTGGCAGTGAGGATGGAACGCCCGAATCGGCGGACCAGGTGCGCACGGTGCTGGCCACCAATCTGGACGGTGCGCTGAACACCGTTCTACCCGCGATGGCGGTGATGCAGGCGCAGGTAGCGGATGCACAAGGGGTGCGCGGCCATATCGCCGCTATCGCCTCGATTGCCGCCTTCGTGCCGGGGCCGGGGGCGGCCACCTATTGCGCGGCCAAGGTGGCGTTGGATCGGTGGATGGTGGCGACGGCGCATTTGGCGGCGGGGCAGGGGATTGTGATGAGTTCAATCTGCCCCGGCTATGTGCGCACGCCGCTCACGGCGGGGAACAAATTCCCGATGCCGGGGCTGATGGACGCCGACCGGGCGGCGGTGATTATTCTGCGCGGCATCACGCGCGGGGTGCGGCGGCTGGCGTTTCCGTGGTGGGTGGCGGGACTGGCGCGGCTGGTGGGCGCATTGCCGCCAAGGGTCTCAACCTGGATTCTGTCGCGGCCACCAGGGAAAGCTGCTATGGTCGCTGACTGATGCGGCGGCTGATCACCCAATTCCCCCATGCACCTGCGAACATGATCAATGTGGTGGCAAAGAACACCGCGCGCATGCCGATCTGCCCGCCGACAAAGCCGCCCGCCAGAGGGCCGAAGACTTGCCCGGCATATTGGGCGGAGGTGTTGTAGCCCAGGATCGTGCCCGCCGCTTGATGCGGCACGGCGTGACGGATGGTGGCGGCGAACCACAACACGACGGAGACTGTTTCTATATGGATGAGACCGGCTTTCTCTATGCACCCGCGCCGCAATTTT